>NZ_JAZHDB010000035.1:0-29373 GCF_036584575.1 Desulfolutivibrio sp. | reverse complement strand
CCAGTGCCCCCAAGAGGGCGCCGACGGCGACACGGCCGAGGACTGCCTGACCCTTGGCGTGCGCACCCCGGCCCGCGCGACCGGCGACCGGCTGCCGGTCATGGTCTTTTTCCACGGCGGGGCCTTCCTCTCCGGGGCGGGATCGCTGTCCCTGTATGCGGGCGAGGCCTTGGTGCGCGAGGGCGTGGTCCTGGTGACCGTGAACTACCGCCTGGGGGCCCTGGGATTCATGGCCCATCCGCTGCTCTCGGCCGAGTCCCCCCGGGGCGTTTCGGGCAATTACGGCCTCTTGGACCAGCAGGCCGCCCTTTCCTGGGTGCAGGAGAACATTGCGGCCTTTGGCGGCGACCCGGACAACGTGACCGTGTTCGGCCAATCGGCCGGGGCCACGTCCGTGCTGGCGCATCTGGTCAGTCCAGGGGCGGCGGGGCTGTTTCACAAGGCCATCCTGCAAAGCCCCGTCGCACCCGGGGCCTTTCGTCCCTTGAAACAACCGGCCCGCGGCACGGCCCCGGCCGAGGACATCGGCCGCCGCATCGCCGCCCGGCTTGGCGCCCGGCTTGGTACAGACCCGCACTCCGACATCCTGGCCGCCCTGCGCGCCGCCTCCGCCGACGACGTTCTTGCCGCCGCCGAGGCCCTAAGGCCCGAGGTCGGCCTGGAGGTGGCCGGGATCGTGTGTTCGCCCACGGTGGACGGCGTTGTCGTGCCGGATCATCCCCTGACCCTTTTTTCCCAGGGCAGGCGACACCCTGCGCCGCTGGTCATCGGCACGACCGCAAACGAATCCTCCCTGTTCCTGGACCACCTCGATCCCCCGGCGGACACGACGCAGGCCTATGTCCGGCTGGTGACGCGCCGCTTCGGGGCCGACGCGAAAAAGGCCCTGGCCCTGGCCCCGGGTCGAGAGCCGGGGCTTGGCGACGACCTGGAGCGGCTTGTCAGCGCCCGCTGGTTTGTGGCCCCGGCGGAGTTCCTGGCCCGGAAGCAGGCCAGGGCCGGGTCGCCGTGCTACGTCTACCGCTACGCCCAGCCCCCGCCGCTTGGGGCGCTGGCCGCCCTGGAAGACGAGGGCGACGCCCTGGGCGTCTCCCCGCAGCAGGCCGGGGTTCCCCACGGGGCGGAGCTTTTCCCGATCTTCGGTTTCGAGAGCCCGTGGCTTGGCTTCGACGACGCCGACCGGGCCGTGGGCCGGGCCATGCGCAGCGCCTGGGCCGCGTTCGCCAGGACCGGCCATCCGGCCGTGGCGGGCGGCCCAAAGTGGCCGCGTTTCGATCCGGCCGCGTCCCGGATCATGGAGTTCGGCACGAACCCGGCGGTGAAACCCCTTCCAAGGGAGCCGCTTGTCCCCCTGGCCGAACGTTCCTGGCAGACCACCACCTATTAAACGGAGAGCGGAATGCGCCATCACCCCCACAGCACACCCGACCCGGACGGAAGGACCATGAACGGCCGGGAGGCGCAACATCCTGTCCGCCGGGCCGTGGCTTCCTTTTTCGCCCTGGCCCTTGTTCTGGCCCTTGCGGGCTGCGCCGAGGACAAACCGCCCTTCGAAAAGCCGCCCACGCCCGTGGAGGTCGTGGCCGTGGAGGCGCTGCCCGTGGGCGACGCCCTGACCTATTCGGCCACGCTCATCCCAAACGAACGCGTGGACCTGGCCTTCAAGGTCGGCGGCTACGTGAAAGACATCGCCACGGCCCTGGGCCCGGACGGCGTGCCGCGCGTCCTGCAAAAGGGCGACAAGGTGAAACGGGGCATGGTCCTGGCGGCGCTTAAGGACGACGACTACCGGGCCGCGCTCAAAAAGGCCCAGGCCGCCCGGGAGGAGGAGTTGGCGTCGCTTCGCGAGGCCACCGTCAATTTCGAACGCTACCAGACCCTCTACAATCAGAAGGTCGTAGCCAAGAGCGAACTCGACAAGGCCAAGGAGAAGTTCGACTTCTACAAGGCCTCCTCCGACCGCACCACGCACCAGATCGAGGAGGCCAGCCTCCAGTTGAAAGACACGGTGCTCGCCGCCCCCCTGGACGCCCTGGTCCTGTCCCGATCCATCGAAAAGGGAACCCTGGTGGCCACGGGAACCCTGGCCTTCGTCCTGGCCGACCTGTCCACGGTCAAGGCCGTGCTGGGCGTGCCCGATTTCATGCTGCGGCACGTGCATCCCGGCGACACCGTGCCCATCAGGGTGGAGGCCTTGGGCAACCAGGTCTTTCCGGGGATCGTGCTCTCGGTGGCCCCCTCGGCCGACCCCAAAAGCCGGGTCTTCGACGTGGAGGTGGCCATAAAAAACCCCGACCTGACCCTCAAAGACGGCATGATCGCCTCGGCCACCCTGGCCGGGGAACAGCTCTCGCGGCTCGTCTTGCCGGTCTCCGCCGTGGTCCGCGATCCCGCCGACCCAAACGGCTTTTTGGTCTACGTGGTGCTTGAGGGGGACGGCGCGGCCACGGCCAAGGGCCACAAGGTGACCATCGGCGACGTGACGGGCAACCGGGTGACCCTCATCGACGGCCCCCAGCCCGGGGCCAGGGTCATCACCACCGGCGCCACCATGGTCTTTGACGGCGCCCCCGTGCGCGTCATCAAATAGGGGGCCATCCATGACCATGCACCCAAGCGACGACGCGCGCATCGCCAAAACGCGCAATCTGGCCCGCTCTTTCGTCGAGACCCCCCACATCTCGGCCGTCCTGCTCATCCTGGTCCTGGTGTGGGGCTACTTCGGCCTCACCGGCATGCCCCAGCGCAAGGATCCCTATCTGGCCGTGCGCGTGGCCATGGTGCTGTGCCCCTGGCCGGGCATCGACGCCGAGCGGGTGGAGCTCCAGGTCACCCGGCGGCTGGAACGGTCCATCGCCGAAAACACCCACGTCAAGCGCATCCAGTCCACCTCCCGCACGGGACTTTCAGTCATCACCGTGGAGCTCACCGAGGACATCGAGGAGACGGGAGAGATCTTCGACGACATCGATTTGCGCATGCGCGGCGTCCTGGATCTGCCCGAGGGGGCGGGCCCCGTGGTCTTCATGAAGGACTTCGGGGATACGGCGGCGCTGATGCTCACCGTGGCCTCGCCCCCCGTGTCCGAGGTGGAGGCGGACCTGCGTTCCCGGGAGGTGGCCCGGGTCATGGGCCAGTTGCGGGCCAGGGCCCGGGAGGGCGCGGCCGCCGACCGGGCGAGCCTGGCCTTCGTCTTCTCCCATTCGGCCAGCCCGGCCATGATCCGGCGGCAGGCCGAGTCCCTGGCCGAATCCCTGGCGGGAAAAGGGCTTTTCTCCGACACCCAGGTCTACGCCGGGCCGAACCTGGTGGTCCTGGACGGGGCCACGGCGGCCGCGCCCCAGACCTTGCGCCAGGCGATCTACGACTATGCGGTCAGCGAGGTCCATCTCTCGGAGATAAGTCCCGACATCTGGGAACCGGCCGTGATCCGCGACCCGGCAGACGCCCGGGAGGCCCTTTTGGCCGTGGCCGGGAGCAAATACAGCTACCGCCAGCTCGAGGCCTATACCGACCAGATCATGCGGCGGCTTCTGGGGGCGCCCATCGTCTCCAAGGTCACCCGCTGGGGCGTGCAGCAGGAGGCGGTCTATCTCGAATATTCCCAGGAGCGCCTGTCCGCCTACGCCGTGGATCCCTGGCGCATCAAGGAGGCCCTCGCCGCCCGCAACGTCTCGGGGGCGGGAGGGGTGCTTGAATTCGGCGGCCAGAACCTGGTCATCGACCCTTCCGGACGCTTCACCAGCGAGAAGGAGCTGGGGCGGACCATGGTCGCCGCCTCGGGGTCGGGTGCCGGGGCCTATCTCCAGGATCTGGTGGACATGGAGCGTTATTACCGCACTCCGCCGGAGAACCTCAACTATTTCATGTATAAGGACAAAGAGGGAACCTGGCGGCGGGCGCTGGGCATCACCCTGGCCGTGAACATGCGCCACGGCCAAAAAATCAGCGACTTCTCCGAGCAGGTGGACGAGGCCCTGGCCGAGGTCACGGCCCGGCTTCCGGAAGACCTGATCATGGCCCGGACCTCGGACCAGCCCAGGCAGGTGGAGGAGAACGTCGACCTGTTCATGGAGGCCCTTGGCGACGCGGTGTGGCTGGTGGTCCTGGTGTCGCTTGTCGGCTTCTGGGAATGGCGCTCGGCCTTGCTCATGGCCCTGTCCATCCCCATCACCCTGGCCATGACCTTCGGCATGATGCACCTCATGCACCTGGACCTGCAGCAGGTGTCCATCGCCTCGCTGATCCTGGCTCTGGGGCTTTTGGTGGACGACCCGGTGGTGGCCAACGACGCCATCAAGCGCGACCTGGCCCTGGGGCATCCCCCGGGCATCGCCGCCTGGCTCGGTCCCACCAAGCTGGCCCGGGCCATCCTTTTCGCCACCATCACCAACTGCATCGCCTATCTGCCCTTCCTTTTGCTCAAGGGCGACACGGGCCGCTACCTGTTCGCCATGCCCGTGGTCATCACGGCCTCGCTTGTGGCCTCGCGCCTGGCCTCCATGAGCTTTATCCCGTTTCTCGGCCGCTACCTGCTCAAACCCTCGGCCAGGCCCGAACCCTCGGAGGAGGCGCGCCGCACCAAGGGCTTTTCCGGCATGTATTACAAGCTTGGGGGCTTTCTCATCGACCACCGCTACTGGGTGCTTCTCCTGTCGCTTCTGCCCCTGGCCGGGGGCGTCTACCTCCAGACGCACCTGAAGCCCCAGTTTTTCCCAAACGACCTGTCGTACCTGTTCTACGCCGATGTCTGGCTGCCCGAGGACGCGCCCATCCAGGCCACGGACGCCGTGGCCCGGCAGGCCGAGGACATCATCCGGGAGACCGTGGCCGCCTACGAGGCCGCCCATCCGGGCGATGACGGCAAGCCCGCCCCGGTGCTCAAACAGGTGACGACCTTCGTGGGCGGCGGCGGGCCGCGTTTCTGGTTCTCGGTGTCGCCCGAGCAGTCCCAGCCCAACTACGCCCAGATCCTCATCGAGGTCACGGACAAGTGGCTGACGCCAAAGCTCATGGAGCCCCTGCAAACCGCCCTGGAATCCCGCATCCCCGGGGCGCGCATCGACATGCGGCAGCTTGAGAGCGGCGAGCCCGTGGGGGTGCCGGTGCAGATCCGGCTTCTGGGCGAGGACATGCGGGAGCTGCGCCTTCAGGCACAGCGGCTCAAAAACATCTTGCGCGCCCTGCCCATGGCCTACCGGGTGCGCGACGACTGGGGCTCGGAGATCATGAAGGCCAAGCTCACGATCAACCCGGACAAGGCCAACCTGGCCGGGCTGACCAACCAGGACGTGGCCCGGTCCTCCATGGCGGCCATGAACGGCCTGGAGGCCACCACCCTGTCCGAGGGCCGCCTGCTCATCCCGGTCATCACCCGGCTTCGGGCCAAGGAGCGGGCCACCCTGACGGACATCGCCAACCTCTACGTCTATTCCGAGTCCGATCCGGGCAAGCGCGCCCCCCTGGGGCAGGTGGCCACCCTGGACTTCGCGGCGGCCACGGAAAAGATCGCCCGCCGCGACCAGTTCCGGACCATCGTGATCTCCTGCTTTCCCACCCCGGGACATCTGCCTTCGGAGGTGGTGGAGGCGGCCATGCCGCAGATCGAGGCCTTCCAGAAGGAGCTGCCCCCGGGCCTCCGGCTCCAGATCGGCGGCGAGCATGAGAAGCAGGTCAGCGGTTTCGCCGATCTGGCGGTGGTCATGGCCATCTCCGTGGCCGGAATCTACATGGCCTTGCTGTTCCAGTTCAAAAACGCCGTCAAACCGCTCATCGTCTTTTCGGCCATCCCCTACGGCGCGGCCGGGGCCATCGCCGCCCTGTACGTCATGGGCTCGCCCTTCGGATTCATGGCCTTTTTGGGCATCATCAGCCTTATCGGGGTCATCGTCAGCCATGTGATCGTGCTGTTCGACTTCATCGAGGAAAAGCTCGAGGAGGGCGAGGATCTGCGCACGGCGCTCCTCGACGCGGGCATCCTGAGGCTCCGGCCGGTGATGATCACCGTGGGGGCCACGGTCATCGCCCTTTTTCCCCTGGCCACCTCGGGCGGTCCCCTGTGGGAGCCCCTGTGCTACGCCCAGATCGGCGGCTTGACCGCAGCCACCTTCATCACCCTGCTCATGGTGCCGGTCATCTATTCCATCGCGGCCTTCGACTTGAAGATCATCCCGACCGGCGCGCCGAGACGCGGGGACGACGCGGCGGCCTAGTGTTTGGCGCTTTCCAAACCATAACGGAAATTCCCGAACGCAACACGAGGGCCGCGAAAGGGCGGGGATCTCCCGTCGCCCACATCGCGCAAAAAGCCCCCGGAACCGCGGTTCCGGGGGCTTTTTTGGTATGGGGCGGCCTGCCGCCGCTGCCCGGCGCGGCCACGGCCGGGGACGGTCATCCCCTCAAGAGAAGGACGATCACCAGCCCCCACATGGTCAAAAGGGTGTTGCTGACCGCGTAGGGCACCGTATAGCCGAGCATGGGGATGTTGCTTTTGGCCGCATCCGCGACCATGCCCACCGAGGCCGTGCTGGTGCGCGCCCCGCCGCAGCACCCGAGGTTGATGGCCGGGTCGATCTTGAAGACATGCTTGGCGATAAGCGGGGCCATGAGCATGGGCACGGCCGTGGCTGCGGCCCCCCAGAAAAAAAGCCCCCACCCCGCGACCTTGAGCCCGGAGATGAATTCCGGCCCGGACGAGATGCCCACCACGGCGATAAAGGTGTTAAGCCCCACGGAATTCATAAACCAGAGCGACGGGGCCGGAATGCGGCCGAAGGTGGGATGCACGGAGCGCAGCCACCCCGCGACCAGCCCCAGGATCAACGCCCCGCCGGACGAGGACAGGGTCAGCGGGATGCCCGAGACCGGGACGGTGACCGAGCCCAGGATGCCGCCCAGGGCGATGGCCAGCCCCACGAACACCATGTCGGTCAGGTTCGACGGCCGATCCTCGTAGCCCAGGTTCGCCGCCAGCCGGTCCAGATGGCCGGTGGCGCCGCTGATCCGCAGGATGTCCCCGCGATAGATCTTGGTCTGGGCCAGAAGGGGAATGGACACGCCCGCCGCGCCCCGGGTCAGCTTCTTCAAAAACACCCCCCGGGCGAAGGGCTCCTTGGACAGATCAAGCAGGGTCCGGCCGTTGACGCTTTTTTTGGTGACCACCAGATCCAGCGACTCCATGGGAATGGACAGCAGTTCGCGGTCCTCCACCTCCACGGCCAGTTTCTCCATGGTCCCGGCCAGGGTCTCGTGATGCCCGGACACGGCCACGGCGTCCCCGGCCTGAAGCACGGTCTCGGGGGCGAAGTCCATGATCCGGCCGTCCCGGCGCAGGCGCTCCAGGTAAATCCGCGACTGCGGCGGCCCGGACTCCGCCTCGGCCACGGTCTTGCCGTCCAGGGCGGCGCCCTTCTCAATGCGGAAGGCCCGGACGTCGATGGAATGCCAGGCGGTATGGATGCCGCCGGAGGGCGTTCCGGCCGACATTTTGGCCTCGTAGTCCTTGCAGGCCTGAGGAAGATCGACGCCGATCAGCTTCGGGCCGAGGAAGGCCAAAATCCAGCCGGTGCCCAGGGTGCCGAAAAAATAGCACACGGCGTAGGCCACCGGAATCTCCTTGAGCATGGCCCCGGCCTTGTCCGGTGGCAGCCCAAGCTTGCCGATGGCGTCGGTGGACAGGCCGATGGCCGCCGAGATGGTCTGGGCCCCGGCGAACAGCCCGGCCCCGAAGCCCAGGTCGAAGCCGCCGAGCTTGATGGCCGCAAAGGTCACGCCCAGGCACAAAAGGCAGATCACCACGGCGAAAAGGGCCTGGGGGCCGCCGTCGGAGGCTAGGCCGCGCACGAACTGCGGCCCCACGCCATAGCCGATGGCGAAAAGGAACAGGATGAAAAAGACGGATTTCACGTTGTCGGAGACGGCGATGTCCAACTGGCCGACCAAAACCCCGGTCAGCAGAACCCCGGTCACCGCCCCCAGGCTGAAGTTCTTGAATTTGAGGCCGCCGATCCAATACCCGACCCCAAGGGTCAGAAAAATCGCCAGTTCGGCATGCTGCCGCAACGTGGTCACGATCCATTCCGCCATGGCCTGCCCCTTTGGCGTTGCTCCCGGCGCAACGCCGTTTTGCGTTCCTTTGAGTCTTTTCGCTGCGCCCCGGCGGCCAGCAGGCGTTTTCGCCCCGGCCCCGGCGCCAGAAGCGGACATCCCCGGGCCGGGGCGGCAGGGCCTTCGTCATGGCCGCCGCCCTCCCGCCCGGTTTCTCCGGATATTTCAGCCGCGCCGCACGGTGCGAACCCGTCGGCCGCGTTCCATCCGAGGCGCGATCAGGCGGGGCGTGCGTCCCACTCCTTTTTGTAATCCTCCAAAAGCTCGCTTATGGCCTTGCCGATTTTTACGTATTCCCCGGTGTCCAGGTTGGCCTGGGAGACCCGCACGGACATGTTCGGCCCGGCGAAGCCGCCGCCGTCCATGAGCACCACGTCCTTGTCCTGGGCCAGCCGCCACACGAAATCGATGGGCTCGTGGCTGTCCCGCAGCCAGGCGTCGAACTCGGCCCCGTAGCGTTCGGCAGCCAGCTTGTGGATGTCGATGGTGGTGTAATAACGGGCATAGGAGGCGTCGAGGTCCGGGGCCTTGAGCCCCATGCCCGCATACAGGGCGTCGTAGCGTTCCTTCACCAGCCCCTGGGCCTCTTTTTTGTAGAGATGAAACTCGGTGTCCAGAAGTTCGGCCAGAGAGAAAAAGACCATCATGGCCTGCTGGGGCGTGGACAGTCCAGCGGTGTGGTTGAGGGCCACGGCCCGGCTGTCGGCCACCAGGCGGTCGATGATTTTCAACCCGTCCGGATCGGTGGTGATGGAGACGTAGCGGTTGTGGAGCCCCCGCCGCCGGTCCTTGGGCAGGGCGGCGATCATCTCGTCGATGACGTTGTCCTGGTACAGCCCGATCACGCCCAGCCGCCATCCCGTGCAGCCGAAGTACTTGGAGAAGGAATAGACCAGGATGGTGTTGCGCGGGGCGATGGCCGCCAGGGAGCGGAATCCGTTGACAAAGGTTCCGTAGACGTCGTCGGTGAGGATGATGAGGTCTTTTCTCTCCGTGCGCACCAGATCGGCGATGACCTGCAGGGAGGCCTCGGTCAGGCTGACCGACGGCGGGTTGGAGGGATTGACCAGGAAAAAGGCCTTGACAGCCGGGTCGCGCAGCTTGGCCAGCTCCGCGTCCGGGAACTGCCAGCCCGCATCCTCGTCCATGGCCACGTCCACGCTGACCAGTTCGTAGTCGGCCAGGGGGGGAATCTCCAGGTACGGCGAAAAGATGGGGGTGGCGATGGCCAGTTTGTCCCCGGGATTGAGCAGGCCGTTTTCCTTGAGCGTATTGAACAGGTAGCTGATGGCCGCCGTGCCGCCCTCCACCAGGAACAGATCCATGGTCCCTGCGGGCGGACGGCCGTCAAACATGGTTTCGGCCAGGTAGGCCCGGACGATCTTCTCCGTCAGCGGCAACACCCGATCCGGGGTGGGATAATGGTCGCCCAGGATGGCGTCGGTCATCTCGCCCACGAAGGCGTCGCCGTTAAGGCCCAGGGCCGTGGTCGCGTAGGCGTAGGCGTCGGCCAGAAACTGGGCCCCGCCGTGTTCGCCGTGGGATTCGCAAAAGGACAGAAGCCGGGCCCCGCTGCCCGCGCCGTCCGGGGAACCGGCCATGCCCGGGCGGCTCATGACCCGGTGGGCCTCGCGCAGGGCGAATTGCCCGAAGAGAAAAAATCCCTCCCGGGGGGTGGTGGCGATCCAGTTGGGGTTGCCGCGTCCGGCGTTGATCATCAGTTTTTCATGATGGGTCTGGGCCAGATCGGCCAGCTTGTTCTTGAGCTCGAAGGGGCTCAGGCTTTCGTAGCGTTTTTCCTCGTCGCGCTGTCCGTCCTGCATGTGGCGCCTCCATATCGTGGGCCGGGTTACAGGTTGCCTGCCTGGTTTCCGTGGCGTGTCCGCCGCAGCCTTTCCTGCCGACGAGCGGCGGGAGGCGTTAGAAAAGGGTCTTGAGCTTGGCCGCGTCCGGGCCGAACTCGCCGATCCCCAGCATGAGCAGCAGCCGGGCCTTCTGGCCGTCGAGATCCCCGGCCAGGATGCAGCCGTGGTTTTGCAGGGTCAGGCCGCCGCCCGCGTCGCCGTAGACCGGCTCCACGGCCCCGTTGGGCACCCGGGTGGAGATCACGGTCACCACGCCCTTGGACAGGGCGTAGGTGATGGCCCCATACACGGCCTCGTTCACGTTGCCCGCCCCCACGCCCTCGACCACCAGCCCCGTGGCCCCGTCGTCCACGGCATGGCGCACCAGGCTGCCGTCGTCCCCGGCGAAGGTGGACACAAAGGCGACCTTGGGCAGGGTTTCGGGCAGGGGCAGGGTGCGGCGGTCGTCGGCGTCGTTGAACCGGGTGACCTTTCCCCCGGTGATGTAGCCCAGGTACCCTTCCTCCCCGGATTCGAAGGTCTGCACGTTGGTGGTCTGGGTCTTGCGAACCGTCCGGGCGGCGTTGACGTAGCCATTCAAGGTGACGGTGACGCCCCAGTTCTTGGCCTGGGGCGCGCAGACCTGGGTCACGGCGTTGAACAGGTTTCCGGGACCGTCGGGAAACGGGCTTGAGGCGTCGTTCATGGCCCCGGTGAAGACCACCGGCTTGTCGCCGGGAAGCGTCAGGTCGAGGAAATACGACCCTTCGGCCATAGTGTCCGTGCCGTGGGTCACCACCACACCGGCCACCTCGGGCCGGGCCAGGGCCTGCCCCACGGCCCGGCTCAGGCCCGCCCAGCGTTCGGGAGACATCTGGGAGCTGTCGATGTTGGAATAGGCGACCACCTCGATTTTGGCCACGGCGGCCAGACCCGGCACGGCGGCCAGCAGGTCGGCCCCGGACACGGCCGGGACCGCGCCGCCGGTCTTCGGGTCGGTTTTCTCGGCGATGGTGCCGCCGGTGGTGACCACCACCACCGTGGGCAACCCGGCCGGGGCGTCGGCGGCCGCCCCCACGCCCGGACCGATGCCCGGGGCGAAGGCGATGCATAACATGGCCGCAAGAAGCGCCGTCAGGATTCGTCCGTTCCTTTTCCGGTCGCTGCGCATGGTCTCTCCCTTGGTACGAGGTTTTGCCGCAATCCGATGAACACGCCCCTGCGGCGCACGATCAGAAATGATAAATAAAACCCAGTCCGCCCTGGAAAACGTCTCCGGCCTTGTCCACCATGCGCCGTCCCCAGATGCTTGTGTGGAAGCCGTAGCCCCTGGCCCAGCCCGTCTCCAGCACCAGGTCCAGGGCCTGGGTGACGGCGTAGGAATGGTTGAAATAGGCCGACAGCAGGGTTTCGCCCTGGGCCAGGTCATTGCCCATCTGGACATAGGCCCCGGGGCCTCCGGCAGCGGCCACGGCCTTGCGCAGCCCGGCCGGAGAACTGGTCCCGGCGGCCACGGTGACCCCGGCCAAAGACGTCAGATCCGGTATCAGGCTGATCTGGTTGAGCCCGAAGGACAGGCCCATGCTCCCCTGGGGATTGACGTCCATGTTGGTGTCGTGAAGCTCCTGGTCGGCGTCGAAGAGGAAGGAGCAGATGGGGCCCCAGGAGGAGTCGATGGACGGCAGCCGCTCGGAGCCGTTGGTCAGGCTGGCGTCCTCCCCGCTCCCCCACCAGCCGAACACCTGGGGCGTCGCAAAGGTCCATCCGCCGTATTCCAGAGCCGCGTCCACAAACCAGCCCGAGCGCCGGTTGATGGCCCGATCCGTGAACGCCACGTCGCCAAAGGCCACGTCGGCGTACAGTTTGACTGGGGCCAGGGCGTCCACGATCACCGCCGCCCCGGTCCACACAGCCGGGTTCTGGTTGTGGGCGAAGCCCCCCCCGGGCAGGAAGGGGCCGGCGGAGAGCAAGGTGTCTCCCATGCCCCCCAGGGAGGCGCCCCGCCCCAGAACCCCGACCATGCCGAAGGGGCTGATCTTCACCCCGGGCAGGGTCAGGTCCAGCGTGGCGAAAAAAAGATCGAATTCGTCCCCGGTCTGGGTGGTGGCGGTGTCGAAGGGGCCGTTGGCGTCCACCAGCCTCCCGTACCCCAGGGTTCCCGACAGGATGTCCGCCGCCAGGGGGCCGGACAGGACCACGGCGGCGGTGTCGCTGTTGCCGGAATCCGTGGAGAGGACCACGGAGTCGTAAAAGACCGGCGTGTGCGGCATGGACAGGGGTTGATAGCCTGCGGTCAGGCGCAGGTCCGTGTCCGGCACGGCGAACTGGAGATAGGCCTGATACGGCTCAATGTCCGGAACCGAACTGTCCGCCGCCAGGGGGCCCTGGCCCCAGATTTCGTTGTTCAGCCGCAGCCCCAGGCGGAAGGAGAGGGCATCCGACGCGGGAAGATCGAAATGCAGCCGCAGACGCTGAAAAAAGACCACGGGGTCTTCGGTCTGGGTTCCGGCGCCGTTCCACCCGGTGAAATTCTGATTCTGGAAAAAGTTGCCGTGGACGCGGAAATCGCCATAGGCCCGGATCTCGGCCGCCCGGGTCGGCGCAACGGCGAAGATCGTCCAGACCAGGGCCGCCGCCAGGGCCATCGCCAGTCGCGCCATCGATTCTCCTTGCGTATCTTCGACAGGGATCGCACGCCAAGGACGCGCCTGATCGGACGTCACGCCAACACATCGGAACTTCGGGAAACGCGCCAGGACAGGCAAAATGGAGACATCGCCATGTGGTATGAAGGCAGCGTCCCCTGCGCCGTGGCGCAGCTGTGCGCCAGGGGCGGCCCACCACAGGGACGCAAAGGCCGTTCCATGGAAAAGAGACTAAGCACCTGGGCCGGGATGAAGTCAAGATGTCCCTGCCCCGCGTCACCGTATCTTCACCTGAGCGCGGGGCAGGGACAGGGGAATCAGTCGAATCCGCGTCGGTCCACCAGACGCGGCGAATCGTCGGGCAGCCGCTCGCCCGCAGGCAGCACCGTCACCTTGGGCCGCAGCTTGAGCCGGGCCTGGAAGGCGGCCGTAAACCGCTCCACGTCCAAGGGACCGTCGGGACCGTCGCAGCAGGCCACAAATTCGATCGCATCCTTGCCGCCGGGGTTTGCGACCACGATCTGCCAGGCCGTGATGCAGGCAAACCCCGCCGCCACCTCCGCCGCCTGGGACGGATAGATGAACTGCCCCTTGACCTTGGCCGTGTCGTCCACCCGGCCCAGGATGCCGGCCAGGCGCGCCGACGTCCGGCCGCAGGCGCAGGGCTCGGACACATGTCGGGACAGATCGCCCGTGGCCAGCCGGATGAGCGGATAGGCCGCCGAAAACGGCGTGAACACCACCTCCCCCACCTCGCCCACGGGCAAGGGCCGCCCCGTGCCAGGCTCGCAGATCTCCACATGTCCCCGGGAGGTGACGTGCATGCCGGACAGTTCCCGGCATTCGTAGGCGATGCAGCCCACGTCGGCCGTGCCGTAGCCCTGGCGCACGGTCATGCCGAAGGCCTCCTGGACCTTTTTGCGCAGGCTCTCGGGCAGCCGCTCGGCGGCCACGAAGGCCGTCCGCAGCTTGAAATCCTTTTTGAGGTCGAGGCCGCGGGCCCGGGCCTTGTCGGCGATGACGTCCAGGTAGCTGGTCATACCCACGAACCCGGTGACCGGAAGCCGCGTCAAAAGCTCGATCTGCACGTCGGTATTGCCGGGACCGGCCGGGATGACCGTACACCCCAGCTCCAGAAGCGGCTCTTCGAGCATAAGCCCGGCCGGGGTCAGATGGTAGCTGAACGTCATCTGCACCAGGTCGCCCGCGGCAAATCCGGCGGCGGCGAAGGCCTCGGCGAAGCCCCAATAGTCCGGGCCGGGGCCCTCGGGGTCGTAGATCGGCCCGGGGGACTGGTAGATGCGCCGCAGCCCCCCGATGCCATGGGGCAAGAGGGCCTCCAGGCCCGGGCCGCCGCCTTGCAGGGCGAGGAGCTCTTTTTTGCGCAAAACCGGGATGCGCGCGAAATCCTCGAAGGTGACGACGTCGTCCGGGACAAGCCCCGCCCCCTCCATGCGATCCCGAAACTCCCGGCAGCCGGCAAAGGCCAGGGACACGATCTCGCGCAGCCGGGCCAGCTTGGCGGCTGCGGCCTCGGCCGGGGGGGCGGATTCCAGGGGGCTGAAAAACGGGAATGTGCCTTGCGTGCGGTCCATGTCATGACCCCTTGCGCCTTTCGAAGGTGGCCCATTCGTGGTGGTTTTGCGCCCGGCGGCGAGGCCGCCCCGGGTCGCCTCCTCGAAATCAGCGCACTCGAAGAACGCATTCAACGTATTGGACTACTTGCTTATTTAAAAAAAATACTGACTTTTTTTCAAGGGACGCAACACTACCCCAACCAGCGTTTCCGGCGCCGGTAGTGTTTGACGTCGCGGTAGCGTCTTTTTTCGCCGCCGCTGCCCATGCCCAGGTAGAATTCCTGCACGTCGGGGTTGCTGGCCAGTTCGGCGCTGGCCCCTTCGAGCACGATCCGCCCGTTCTCCATGATAAACCCCACATCGGCGACGCTTAGGGCGGCCCGGGCGTTCTGCTCCACCAAAAGGATGGACACGCCCTCCTCGCTGTTGACGCGGCGGATGATGTCGAAGATCTCCTCCACCAAAAGAGGGGCCAGCCCCAGGGACGGCTCGTCCAGAAGCAGGAGCCGGGGCCTGGCCATAAGCGCCCGCCCGATGGCCAGCATCTGCTGTTCGCCGCCGGACATGTATCCGGCCAATTGTTGCCGCCGCTCCTTAAGGCGCGGGAAATAGCCGTAGACCCGCTCCACGCTGTCCCGAAACTCCCGGACCGGGCGGGTCACCCCGCCGCAGCGCAGGTTGTCCTCCACGGACATGTCCTCGAAGACCCGGCGGCCCTCCATGACCTGGAAGACGCCCAGGCGCACGATTTTTTCCGGAGGCAGGCGGTTTATGGCCTTGCCGTCGTAGAGGATGCGGCCGTCGGTGATCTCCCCGTCTTCCCCGGCCAAAAGCCCGGAGATGGCCTTGAGCGTGGTGGACTTGCCGGCCCCGTTGGCCCCGAGCAGGGCCGTGATCCGGCCCTGCTCGGCGCAAAGGGACAGGCCCTTGAGCGTCAGCACCACGTCGTTGTAGACGACTTCCAGGTTCTCGACGGTCAGCATGTCCACGGCGTTTATTTCCCCAGCCATTCGGCCTTTCTCTCCAGGCTTTCCTTGGCCACTTCCACCATCTTGCCGTCCTCGACCTTGTAGATGAAGACCGACATGTTGGGGCGATGATCGTTCGGAAAGAAGCTGATGGGCGGGGTCAACCCCATGGGATCGAAGTCGCGCAGGGTCTCCAGGGCCTCCTTGATGGCCGGGCCGGTCAGTTCGCCCTTGGCGGCGGCGATTTTCAGGCCCTCGGCCATGACCAGCATGGAGGCGAAGCCCCGGATGTAGTGGGTCATCTTGGGCGTCCCCCCGGTCATCTTCTCGATGACGGCCATGCCCGGAACCTTCTGGCCGTAGACCACGGCGGTCTGGAGGGAATAGGCGCCGTTGGCGGCGTCCCCGGCCAGCTTCACCAGACTTTCGTCCACGCCCCAGATGTTGCAGAAAAAGGTGGTGGAAAATCCCAGCTTCTGGGCGTCCTTCATGATGATGGCCGCCGAAGGGGTGGTGCCGCCGATCCACACGTAGTCCGGGGCCAGCTTTTGCAGACGCAGCATCTGGGCCATGGCGTCCATGGCGTTTAGGGCCACGTTTTCGTCGCCCACGATCTCAAACCCCAGCTCCTTGGCGTATTCCTTGGCCCCGGCGATGGGGGCCAGGCCGTAGGGATGGTCGGGGTAGACGAAGGCCACCTTGGGGGCCTCGGGCTTTTTCCAGTTGTCCTTGAAGTACTTGAGCGTGGCCCGGATCTGGGTGGTGTAGTCGGCGGCCACGAAGAAGTTGTAGGGGGCCTTTTCCGGGTCCGTGAGGTGGGCGGAATAGGAGGCCGACAGGGTGGGAATCCGGTCCTTGCCCACGAACTTGGTCAGGGCCTCGGTGTCCTGGGTGCCCCAGCCCTGCAGGGCCACGATCTTGTCCTGGGAGATGAACCGCTTGTAGGCGGCCAGGGCCTGCTGGGCGTTGTAGGCGTAGTCCACCTCCACGAGATTGATCTTTTTCCCGGCGATGCCGCCATTTTCGTTGATGTATTTGGCGCCGTCCTTGACGCCCTCGGAATAGGGCGCGCCCACGGCCGAGGTCGGGCCGGAGAGATCGGACAACAGCCCGATGGTGATGGCGTCTTCGGCAAACGCCGTCGTGGCCAGGACCAGGACACAGGCCAGGGACCAGGCCAGATATTTCGCCATGCGGTGCATAACACCCTCCTTGGTTAAACGGTTTCCCTGCGATCTGGCTGCCGCCTTCCCCTGCGGGGGGGCCGACAACTCCGGCGCAACGCGCCCCGCGTCGGCCCGGCCCGAGCCCCGTGACCGGCTAATGGGCAAACGGATACAGCTTCCAATAGGCCTTGATGAGCCGCCAGCGATGGGCCAGCCCCTCGGGCTCGAAGATGAGGAACAGCACCAGCACCAGCCCGAAGACCCCTTCCTTCATGGCCAGAAGCGCGCCGCTTATGTCCGTGAACAGGGCCCCGGCATGCTGGGCGACGAAATTGAGGAACTCCGGCAGGATGGTGATGAACACCGCCCCGAACACCCCGCCCAGCACGCTACCCAGGCCGCCGATGATGATCATGGCCAGATAGCTGACGGACAGTCCGATGCCGAACTGCTCCGGGGTGATGTACATGGTGTAGTAGGCCCACAAGGCCCCGCCCACCCCGGCCAGGAAGGAACTGACGCCAAACGCCCGCAGCTTGTAGGCGAACAGGTCCACGCCCACGATTTCGGCCGAGAGATGGTGGTCGCGGATGGCCACGAAGGCCCGGCCCAGGCGGGTGCGCACGATGTTGCGCACGACGAGGACGCAGAGGGCGGCCACGGCCAGGGTCAGGTAGAACATCTTCACGTCGGAATCGAAGGCGAACCCGAGCACCTGGGGCGGGTCCACGGCCATGCCGCTCGATCCCCCGGTGACCGCGTCCCAGTGCAGGAAGACGTATTCGAGGATGAGCTGGGCGGCCAGGGTGGCGATGGCCAGATAGATGCCCTTTAAGCGAAGCGACGGCAGGCCGAAGAACATGCCCACCGCAGCCGTGACCAGCCCGGCCGCAGGCAGGACGGCCAGAAACGGCAGCCCCAGGCTGGCCAGATAGGCGGCGGCATAGGCCCCCACCCCGAAAAAGGCCCCGTGCCCGAGCGATATCTGCCCGCAGAAGCCGGTCAGGAGGTTGAGCGACACGGCCCCGATCACGGCGATGTTGATCAGGCACAGGATCGAGACCAGATAGTTGTTCATGGCCAGGGGGGCCAGACACAGGGCCGCCCCGAAAAGCCCCATGGACACCATGAGAAACCGGCTGGGGAAGATGCGGGCCTCGCCCGCGTAGGTCCGAAAAAACAGTCCGCATTGTCCGTGCATGCGCTACACCCGCTCGATTTCCCGGGCCCCGAACAGCCCGTAGGGTTTGATCATGAGGATGACCACCAAAAGGATGAAGGCGGCCACGTCCTTGAATCCTCCAAGGCCCAAAAATTCCTTGGCCGCGCCGTCGCAGACGTTTTCCAAAACGCCCACGATGAGTCCGCCCAGCGCCGCGCCAAGCAGGCTGTCCAGCCCGCCCAGGATCACGGCCGGGAAGACCTTCAGGCCCAGGTGCCCGAGCTGGGCGTTGATGCCGTTGATGTTGCCCAGGATCACCCCGCCGATGGAGGAGACCATGGCCGCGATGCACCAGGACAGGGCGAAGATGTTTTTGATGCCGATGCCCATGCTGGCGGCGGCCTGCTGGTCGAAGGCCGTGGCCCGCATGCTGATGCCCAGCCGGGAATATTTGAAAAAGGCCGAGAAGATCAAAAAGAGGATCACGGACAGGGCGAAGGCCGCCAGATAGACCGGGGCCACGGGCAACCCGGCGATCATCACCGGCTCCTGGGGCAGAACCGGCGGGAAGACCTGGATCTGGGTGCCCCAGAAAAGCTGCACCAGGGACTTGAGCACCGACGACAGGCCGATGGTGACCATGATCACGCTGATGATGGGCTCGCCGATCATGGGCCGCAGGATCAGGCGCTCGATGACGATGCCCAACACGAAGGAAAAGGCCAGGGTCATGAAAAAGGCCGCCAGAAACGGCAACTTGGCCTGGACCGTGAGCGCGAAGCAGACGTAGGCCCCGACCATGACCAGTTCGCCCTGGGCGAAGTTGACCACCTTGGTGGCCTTGTAGATGATGACGAATCCCAGGGCCACCAGGCTGTAGATGCTGCCGACCACGAGCCCCGAAATAAACAATTGCAGATAATATTCCACGCGATCTCCCTCTGCTTCCGGCCCGCCGCGCGCCTTACGCGGCCGTCCGGGCCTCCACGTCTTCCAGCCGAAGCTCCCCGCACATCTCCCGGACGCTGGCGTCCTGGTAGGTGATCTCGGCCCGCAGGTTCATGCTGCATACCGGGGAATACAGGGCCTCGATGAGCTTCCCGTAGCGGTCGGAGACCACCTTGCGCCGCACCTTGCGGGTGCGGGTGAGTTCCCCGTCGTCGGCGTCGAGTTCCTTGAACAGCAAAACGAAGCGCGCCACCCGCATCTGGGGGGCGAGCTTGGCGTTGATGCCCGCGATCTCGGCCTTGACCAGGGCGTAGACCTCGGGTTTGGCGGACAGATCCTGGTAGGTGGTGTAGGTCAGGGCCTTGGATTCGGCCCAACGGCCCACGATCTCGGCGTCGATGCACACGATGGCCGCCAGATGGTCGCGGTCGTGCCCGAAGACCACGGCCTCCCGGATGTAGGGCGAGAACTTGAGCTTGTTCTCCATGAACTGGGGCGAAAACTTGAAGCCGCCGTTGAGGGTCATGACGTCCTTGACCCGGTCGATGACCACCAGCCGCCCCTGGTCGTCGAAATAGCCCGCGTCGCCCGAGCGCAGGCGGCCGTCATCGGTCAGGGTCTCGGCCGTGGCCTCCGGGTTTTTATAATAGCCCAAAAACACCGAGGGGCTCCTGGACAGGATCTCGCCGTCCTCGGCGATGGTCAGCTCGGTGTCCGGGATGGGCTGGCCCACGGAGGTGAAGTCCACGGCCCCGTCGCGGTGGATGCAGGAGATGCCGGAGATTTCCGTCTGACCGTAGATCTGCTTTAAGTTGACGCCGATGGCGTGGAAGAAGCGGAAGGCGTCGGGACCAAGAGCCGCGCCGCCGGTGCTGGCCGAGCGCACGTTGGAAAACCCCAGGCGGTCCTTCAGGGCCCGAAACAGGCAGAACCAGGCCACGCCGTAGGCCAGACGCAGGCCAAGGCCCGGCTTTTTCCCCTCGAACCGGGCATCGGCCAGGCGGATGCCCACGGGCAGGAACAGGTCGTACAGAAAGCGCTTGAGCCGCGTGGTCTCCATGATCTTGACCCGGACCCGGGCGGCCAGATTCTCCCACACCCGGGGCGGGGAGAAGATGACGTTGGGGCCGATCTCGCGGATGTTGTCCTGCACCGTGTCCGGCTCCTCCGGGAAATTCACGGTGAAGCCGAACAACAGGGCCGAGGCCACGGCCATCATCTGCTCGCCCATCCAGGCCAGGGGCAAAAAGGAGACGAACTCGTCGGACGGACGCCGCTCGTCCACCAGCCCCAGGTTGTGGGCCATGGCCAGGAGATTTTTGTGAGAGAGCATGGCCAGCTTGGGCCGCCCGGTGGTGCCGGAGGTGGTGGCGATCAGGGCCGGGTCGTCGGGGGACAGGGCCGCCACCCAGTCGGGGAACTGCCCGGCCAGATCCCGTCCCATGTCGCGCACGGCCTCGAAGCTCACAAGCCCCGGCTCGTCCACCCCGGCCAGCCCCTTGGGGTCGTGGTACACGATATGCGCCAACTGCGGCAGCCCCTGGCGCAGGGACAGCATCTTGTCCACCTGCTCCTGGTCCTCGGCCACCACCAGCCGGGCCTCGGACAATTCCAGGATGTAGGCGATCTCCTCGGCCGGGGCGTCCTGGTACAGGCCCAGGGCCATGCCGCCCAGGGCCTGGATGGCCAGCTCGGCAAACAGCCATTCGGGTCGGTTGTCGCCGATGAGGATGACGATGTCCCCCCGGCCAAATCCCATTTTTTTCAGGCCCCCGGCGAATTCAGCGGCGGCGGCGAGGTAGTCGTTCCAGGAAAAACGCTGCCACACGCCCCACTGCTTCTCCCGCAGGGCGGTCTTTTTCCCATGGGCCCGGGTGTTTTTGCACAGCAGGCCGGGCAGGGTGTCGAGATACGTTTTTGGGGCCTCGCCCATCGCGCCATCCAGAATGTTGTGGGTTCGATGTTCGAAAAATGGACTCTAGCGGCCGAGAAACACCCCGTCGTCGCCGCCCAGATAGGCGGCCACCACGTCCGCGTCGGCCATGACCTCCTTCGGCGATCCTTCGGCCAGCACCCGGCCGAAATCCAGCACCACCACCTTGTCGGAGATGTCCATGACCACGCCCATGTCGTGCTCCACCAAAAGCACGCTCATGCCCCACTCCTCGTTGATGTCCAGGATGTAGCGGGCCATGTCCTCGGTCTCTTCCAGGTTCATGCCGGCCATAGGTTCGTCGAGAAGGATCAGGTCGGATTCGGCGGCCAGGGCCCTCCCCAACTCCACGCGCTTTTGCACGCCATAGGGCAGCCTTCCGGCCGCTTGGTGGCGGTAGGGCGACAGCCCCAGGAAATCGATGACATCCTCCACCCGGCGGCGGTGGGTGTCCTCAGCCCGGCGGGCCTTGCCCAGGTAGAGGATGGAGGCCAAAATCCCATAGTCCATGCGGGCGTGGCGGCCGACCATGAGGTTGTCCAGGACCGACAGGCCGCGAAACAGGGCGATGTTCTGGAAGGTGCGCGACAGCCCGAGCTTTGTGCGGGCATGGGAGGGCACGGCCAGAAGGTCGGCCCCGCCCAGGGAGATGGCCCCGGAGTCCGGGACGTAGCGACCGCTTATGCAGTTGAGCATGCTGGTCTTGCCCGCGCCGTTGGGGCCGATAAGCGAGACGATGCCACCCTTTTCCACGGAAAAGCCGACGCCGGTCAGGGCCGCCAGCCCCCGGAAGGTCAGGGTCACGTCCGTCACGTCGAGAAAGGCCATCAGGGCATCCACTCGCTTTCAAAATCCGCTGCGGACACCAGCCGGTATCCCTTGCGCTCGATGGCCCCGGCCACCAGGCAGGGGTCGTCCACGGCCAGCCGGATGACCACCATCCGGCGATTCTCATGATAGAAGGTGCCGGTGGCGATGATGCTCACCCCCAGATCCTTGATGATGCCCGAGACCTCGTGCAAAACGCCCGTGCGGTCCTCAACCTCGAAGACGATGCGCGACCCGCCCTGTTTGAGGCCCATCTCCTCCACCAACACGTCGAGCATGACCGAACGGTTGATGTAGCCTACGAGCTTGCCCTGCTCGTTGAGCACGGCCAGCCCGGCCAGGTTTTTCTGATGCATGATCTCTGCGGCCTGCTCGATCTCCATCTCCGGGTGCACGGTGGTGATGTCCTTGCGCATGATCTTTTTCACCGTGAGCTTGGACAAAAGATACAGGGCCTCGTGCTTGTCCAGGGTGGTCATGATGGAGGGCAGGGCCAGGGCGATGTCCTCCTTGCGCACGTACCCTACAAGATTCTTGTTCTCATCCACCACGAGAAGCATCCACAGATCGCTATCCCTTAACAGTTTGTCGGCATCCAGGACTGGCGTGAGTGGAGTGACCTTCTTGAAGTCTTTGAGCATTTTAAGGCCAACGTACATCGCTATTCCTCCATGTCGGCGGAAAAACTTGAAAGAGACGAAAATGGGCGCCCATGCGGCGACAATCGCGCTCACATACCGCAAGTTGTTTCCCATGCACAAGCATTTCTTGAATAACCATCCCCGTGCGGGGATGTCCTCCCTCCTTGGCCCATATCCATAAAGATATACCGCGAGGCAAGAGCGTGCCGCTCCGGGGCGTCACCCCCACTTTCCGACATCCGCCTTGTCCGCAACGCCCCCGCATCATCCCATGCCCGATTCAACCGCCAGGAATGGGAGACGGTTTCCGGCCATGCCCGGGCCGCAAGAGGCCGCCAATGACCGCATTGCCTCGCCAGAAGGCTGTTCGCGCCCATTGCGCTTGACGCTTAAAAAAGGCCGGTCCCTCAGCGAAACGGCGTTATGTGTTTCAATTTACCGCCCCCGGGCGCCGTGCGGCCCCGTGACGTCTCCGGCCGCCTCCCGCAGCCGCTTTTCCTGAAGCACCACGGGCACGATGAAAAGGACATAGGGGATAAACACCATGGCGGCATGGACCAGCCCCGGCCCGAACATCCCCGGCGGGCCGTAGGGGGTGTCCGTGGCCGCCAGGATGACGGCGTAGACGCCGAGGGCGCCGACGGCCCGGTACAGGAGTCGGCAGCCCGCCGAGTCAAGCCAGGCCCGGCCGTAGGCCAGGTCGAAGGCCGTGCGCAGGCACAGCCCGAAAAGCACGATGTCCCCCACGTTCTTGACCAGGGCCAAGGCGGTGGGGACGGCCAGGATGCCGATCCCGGCGTTGGCCAGGGTGGGCAGGTACAGGACGGCCAGGAGGGCGAAAAAGGGCTTCATGGGGGCTCCGTCAGCCGGTTGCAAGGTGGAACATGTCTTTGAGAAAGGACTGCATGGAGCCGATGACCCCGAAGGCGTCGCGCAGGGCCCCCTTGTCCATGTCCGAAAGCTGCCGGGGATCGATGTGGTTGTCCGGGGGCAGGCCCCGCTCCACCTGGGAAAGCTGATGGGCGAGCTTGACCGAAAGCAGAAACTCAAAGGCCTGGGTCGCCTCCCGGCCGAGATGCGTGGGAATGTGGCCCTGCCTGGCCAGGGTCTCCACCCGCTGCAAGGTGCCCGTCTCCACCACGCCGTGGACCAGGGCCAGCACCCGGGCGAAATCCTGAAACGGCACCAGGCCGCGTTGTTTCAGGTCCAGGGTGTTTTTATGCTCCCCGCTTCTCTCCACGGCCAGGCCGCGAAAAAGGGTCAGGGGGGCCCGGGTGACCTGGCAGTCCGCAGCCAGGAAGCGCAGGAAGATGCCGCTTTCGGCCGCGCGCCGGGCCACATGGGCGCGCAGCTCGTCGGCGAGTTCCGTGCGACCGGCCACGCCGCGAAAATCAAAAAAGATGGTGGAGTGCAACACCTCCAGGGGCTCGGGGACGGCGATCCAGGCGTCGAAGGTGTCCTTCCAGGCGGCCAGGCCTTTGCGCCAGGCCGGGTTTGAGGCCATCATGTCTCCCTTGCAGCGGGGGAATCCGGCCTTTTCCAGATGCCCCACCACGCGCTCGGCCATGGCCTGGAAAAAGACCGCCGCCGCGCGCCGCACGGGTTCGTCGGGGCTGTCGGCATAGACCAGGGCGTTGTCCTGGTCCGTGGCGAAGGTCTGTTCCCGGCGGCCCTCGCTGCCCATGGAGATCCAACAATAGGCCGTGGGCGGCGGGCCGATCTCCCGATGCACCAGCTCGATGATCTTGTGCAGGATGTGGTCGTTGACCACGGTGATCAGGCGGGTGATGTGCCCGGCCCGGGCCCCGTTGTCCAAAAGCGCCCGGATCACCCGGGGGGCCTTGGCCAAAAGGGGATAGAGCCCGGCGAAATCCCGCTGGGACTGGATTTCACGGAAAAGGGACAGGGGGGACGTGCCCTGCACAAGCAGGATGTCGTGGGCCGTGACCACGCCTTTCGTTCCGCCTGGGCCGGTCACGGCCAGATGGTGGACCTTGTGGGCCATCATCTTGAGCAGGGCGTCGAAGCAGGCCTCGCTTCCGGCGATTTCCGCCACCGGACTGGACATGATGGTCTTGACCCCGGATTCCAGATCCCGGCCCAGGGCCACGGCCTTGCGCAGATCCTTGTCGGTGACGATGCCCAGGATATCCCCCGAGTCCTGGCCCACCAGCAGGGAGCCCACCCCTTCCTTGAGCATGGCCCGGGCCGCGTCCCGGATGGGCAGGCCCGGCGGGGCCACGATGGGCGCAAAGGTGGCGAGATCGCCCACACGCCTGGCGAAAAGGGACAGGTCCGGGCCGTCCCGCCGCCCGGCCGGTCGCCCTGGGGCAGGCCGCTCTGCCTGCTTTCGGAGGGGAGGTTGTCCTTTTCCACCATGCTGCCTGATAGCCCTTTTTTCCAAACCGGGGAAGTCGAACTGAAAAATTGGCGGCCGGTGGTGACCGGGGCCGCGCCGGTGTCCTGCCCTGGCGTAAGGGGTGGGGCCGCGCCCCGGCAGTCCTTGGCCGGGAACCGTCGGGGAGTGAGGCCAAAGGCCTCCCTCCCCGCATGGTTCCGTTTCTTCCGAATATCGGGTTGCGCCGTTAGTGCGCCGCAGCCGCCTGGCCCGCGCCCCTGGGGACGCGCACGTTTTCCACCAGATCCTGGATGTGCGCGGGCGGCGGCGGGGTCATCATGGTCACGGCCACGGTGGCGATGAAGTTGATGATCATGCCCACGGTGCCGATGCCCTCGGGGCTTATGCCCAGAAACCAGGGGGCCATGCCCATGAACTTGGTCTGGATGATGTAGAGCAGGGTGAATCCCATGCCCGCGACCATTCCGGCGATGGCCCCTTCCCGGCTGGTGCGCTTCCAGAAGATGCCCAGCACGATGATCGGGAAAAAGGACGACGAGGCCAATCCGAAGGCCAGGGCCACCACCTGGGCCACGAACCCCGGCGGGTTCACGCCGAAGTATCCGGCCACGCACACGGCCACGCCGATCATGATCCGGCCCAGCAGAAGTTGCGTCTTTTCCGAGGCCTGGGGGTTGATCATGCGGAAGTAGAGATCGTGGGAGATGCTTGAGGAGATGACCAAGAGCAGGCCCGAGGCCGTGGACAGGGCCGCCGCCAGACCGCCTGCCGCCACAAGGGCCACGACCCAGGCCGGGAGGTTGGCGATTTCGGGGTTGGCCAGCACCATGATGTCGTTGTCCACGTAGAGTTCGTTCTTGTTGGTCGTGGGCTCGTTTTTGATCAGCGGCTGGCCGTACTGCCCGTCCTGGCCGGTGAAGGCCAGCTTGCCGGTGAAGGCCGGGCCGTAGCTGTAGTTGATGATGCCGTCGCCGTTTTTGTCCACCCAGGCCAAAAGCCCGGTTTTTTGCCAGTTGGTGAACCAGGACGGGGCGCTCTTGTAGGCCACGCCGTTCAACGAATCGATCATGTTGTAGCGGGCGAAGGCGGCCACGGCCGGGGCGGTGGTATAGAGGATGGAGATGAAAAGCAGGGCGTAAAAGGCCGAGATGCGGGCCGCACGCACGCTTGGCACGGTGTAGAAACGCACGATCACGTGGGGAAGCCCGGCCGTGCCCACCATCAGGCACATGGTGATGGCCAGCACGTCAAGCATGGATTTGGCCCCGGGTCCGGTGAATCCCGTGGTGTAGGCCGCAAACCCCAGGTCCGTGCCGATGTTGTCAAGCGCGGTCAAAAGGAACTGTCCGGCGTACTTGCCCTCGACGATGCTGCCGCCGAGGCCGAGCTGGGGGATGGGATTGCCGGTGATTTTAAGCGAAATGGCCACGGCCGGGACCAGGAAGGCGAAGATGAGCACGCCGTACTGGGCCACCTGGGTCCAGGTGATGCCCTTCATGCCGCCAAGCGCCGCATAAAAGAACACGATGGCCATGCCGATATACACGCCGGTATTCACGTCCACTTCCAGAAAGCGCGAGAACACGATGCCCACGCCGCGCATCTGCCCGGCCACGTAGGTCAGGGAGACGAAGATGGCGCAGATCAGGGCCACGGTGCGGGCTGCCTTGGAATAATACCGGTCGCCCACGAAATCCGGCACCGTGAACTTGCCGAATTTGCGCAGATACGGGGCCAGAAGCAGGGCCAAAAGCACGTACCCGCCAGTCCAGCCCATGAGGTACATGCACCCGGCGTAGCCCATAAACGAAATGATGCCGGACATGGAGATAAACGACGCCGCGCTCATCCAGTCCGCGCCGGTGGCCATACCGTTGGCCAGGGCCGGCACGTTGCCGCCGGCCACGTAGAATCCCTTGGTGTCCTTCACCCGGCTCATCCAGGCGATGCTCAGGTACAGGGTGAAGGACAACCCCACGATGATGTAGGTCCAGGTCATGATCGACATATGCGTCTCCTTTGGGCGGCGCGGGTTATTCGTGGACGTCGAATTCCTTGTCCAGACGGTCCATGAGCAGAAAATACGCCAGGATCAGCCCGACGAAGACGTACATGGCGCCCTGCTGGGCGAACCAGAAGCCCAGGGGGAACCCGCCGAAATGGATGGCGTTTAACTGATTGACGAAGAAAATGCTCAGGACGTACCCGGCTACGAACCAAATACCCAGGAGCACCACCATGTATCTCAGGTTGCGCTGCCAGTAGCGACGCATCTTGGCGTCGTTGTCGGCCTTTGCCGTGTCGCCCGCCGGGGTGCCGTGCTGCATGTGTCCATTGGTCTCCATGGGATGCCTCCTTGGCGTGTTTCGGATCTTTCGTCAGAAGGGCCCGGGCCAACCGGCCCATGCGTCTTCCAGGTCGCCACCATGAAGCGGCCCGCGCGGCCGGGCATCTCTTTTTCGGCAAACGGCGCAAACCCTTCCGGCAACGGAAACCCCGCCGAGGTATTGGGCGACGAACGCCGGTCGCCCGTTTATGGGCGTTTTGACGCCGCTTACGGGGTCTCCCGCCAGGGGATGGGCCCCATTGCCGTCCATGGCCGGAAGCAGCCCGGTAAATGGCGGGATTTTCCTGGTCAACGGGGCATTGGCCAACATGGGGGAGCTCCCTCTCTCTCCCGGTTGCGGGATAAAAAAACGCCCGCCAACCAGGGCGTCGGGCGAAAAAAGCGCCATCATCGCGAGGATCGGGACATGGCAATCGGTGGATAACCACTTGAAAAAAAAGCGTATCCACGCGGGGAACAATTCATGCAAAGTTCCCCTTGCTGTCAGGGCGGCAGGGCGCGGCGTCCCCGGCGACGACGCCGGAAGCCTCAGGCGCGTGTTCTTCCCGCCCTACATGGCGGTGAGCCGTGACCGGGTCGGCGCCCGGGATCGCCGTCGGCTCGCCAGGCATGAACGAACCTGGAGGATTCCATGGACAAGATTCTGATCGTCGGCTGCCAGAAGGCCATGGGCGACGTCTGCATCGGGTGTTCGCGTTGCCTGGTGGCCTTCAACCGGCGGCTGGGGCTGTTTGCGGGGTATAAGGAGGCCGAGGTCATCGGCCTTCTGAGTTGCGGCGGCTGTCCCGGATCGGTGATCGTCACCCGCCTGGCCCAGGTCAAGCTCTGGAACGCCCCCATGGGCGAAAAGCCCACGGTGGTGCATATTGCGCCCTGCATCGGCGACCACTGTCCCTATGCGGACGACATCATGACCAAAATCCAGGTCAAAAGCGGCGTTCCCGTGGTCCTCGGGGCCCACCCCTTCGCCCCCTCGGACATCTTCAGCTAACCCATGGGCGCCCATCCGATCCTTCACGACCGCCTGCCCGCGTCATCCCCGGGACTTTGCATCGCCGTCCTGGCGGACAACGCGGCCCGGCCCGGTTTTTGCGCCGAACACGGCCTGAGCCTGGGAATCGTGTTGCCGGACGGCGGCCTGTGGCTGTGGGACACCGGCCAGGGTGGGATTTTCCTCGAAAACGCCCGGCGGCTGGGGATTTTTCCGGAGACGGCCCGGGGCGTGGCCTTAAGCCACGGACATTACGACCACGCCGGGGGGCTGGAATACCTGCTGCGGCGGCCCGGCTTCCGGGGCGAAATTGTGGCTCACCCCGCCTTCGCCATCCCCCACTACCGGCGCGCGGACTCCGCATTCGCCTGCGACATCGGCTGCCACTGCCCCCCGCATCTTTTGACGGGCCGCCCCTTGCGCGTGGCCCATTCCCTGGCCCGGCTCGACGCCGGTTTGCACCTCCTGGCGTCCATCCCGCGCAAACGCGGCAACCGGCAGGCCATAAGCGGCATGTTCCTCGACGCCGACGGGCAGTGGCCGGACATCATCCCGGACGACGCTTGCCTGGTCCACCGGCAGGGGGAAACGCTCACCGTCATTCTCGGCTGCTGCCACAGCGGAATCGCCAACACCCTGGACGCCGTACGGGAACACTTCGGCGACGGCCCGATCAGCCTGGTTCTCGGCGGCCTGCACCTGGCCGGGGAGGATCGCCAGACGATCCTCGACGCCCTGGACGCCCTGACCGGCCACGGGGTGTGGGCCCTGTGCCCCGGGCACTGCACGGGCGAGGCGGCCACCGCCCTTTTGCACGAACATTTCCCCGGCCCGGTCATTCCCTTGGCCGCCGGAATGATCATCGAACACGCAGGAGACGCCCCATGACCAAAATCGGACTCATTCGCTGCGAGAAAAACGAGACCCGCTGTCCGCTCACCGGCTGTCTGACAAGCCTCGACAACGCCGCACAGGGTTTTGCCGACATGGCGCAGCCAGAACTCATCGGCATTTTCACCTGCCGGTGCCCTGGCGACCACATCGCCGACATGGCCAAAATCCTCAAAGCCAAGGGAGCGGAGGTCATTTCCTGGTGCACCTGCGCCTTCGCCCGCCGGGAGGGCGGCGCATGGGTTTCGGGCGGGGGATTTTGCGACCGCCTGGACGAACTGGCGCAACGTGTCGCCCGGGAGACCGGCCTCCCCTGTGTCCTTGGAACGGCGCATCTGCCCCAGGGATATGTCCCCAAGACCTTCGCTGCGCCCCGGGATCACGCAGACGGGTGAAGCCCCCCGCCTCTCTGACCGGATCGAAAAACGCCCCTCGGGCAAAAAGGATTCGCCATGGTCATCGCCATTAGCGCCGCAGGCGCCGACGCCGACGCCCCGTTTGATCCCGATTTCGGACGCTGCCCGTATTTTTGCGTCTTCGACACCGAAAGCGCCCGCTGCAGCGCGTGGGCAAATCCCTGCGCCGGTCTGCGGTCCAGCGCGGCAGGACGATCCGTGGACTTTCTGGCCGGACTCGGGGTGAACCGGGTTCTTACGGGGATCTGCGAAAAACCCGCCCGGGAGGCCTTGGCCCGGGCTGGCATCACCGTGGCGCCGTGTCAGGCGCCAACCGTCGGCAGGGCCGTGGCGGACTGCAAAGAGACCATGGGGCTCCCCACTCGTTGCGCGCCGACCATAAGCCATGAAGAAGCCCTGGCCAGCCTTGGTTTTCCAGTCGTCTCGCCGACGGATGCGGTCTTCGCCCCCCGTCTCGGGGGACGCGGCGGCGGCCGAGGCATGGGCGGCGGCGGCCGTGTAGATGCCCGACAGGGCGATGGACAGGATCAGCACCAGCGGGAAGTAGTCCG
>NZ_JAZHDB010000034.1:0-7080 GCF_036584575.1 Desulfolutivibrio sp. | reverse complement strand
GGGCTCGACGACCGTGGTCGCGGCGAACGACGCGGACAAGGGGATGGTCAGATCTCCTCCCCCCGCCCCGATGTCCAGAAAGGACCGGCGTCGGCGCAGCCTGCCCAACACCTCGCCGATTCGGACCAGTTCGGCCCCCTTCTCCGCGCAGGACGCGACGAAAAGCCGCAACTGCCGCCGATAGGTCCGCTCTTCGTCCATCTCCGCGCCGGATTCGGGCCGGTCCTGGCCCAGGCAGGCATGGCTGGTCATCGGGCGTCATACCCGGAAGCCGCCAGCGGGGACGGCCGCGCCGTCTCGTCCATCGGCCCGTCCCGACCCGCGGCCAGAAAACCGTTCACCATCCCGGCCAGCATGTCCGGGAACTGGTGCATCATCCAGTGGCCGCCCTGTCCCACCACCGTCAGGGCCACGGCCGCGTCGCCCCGGGCCGAAAGCCGCTCGTACATGGCCTGGGAGGCCTCGGGCGGGCACACCCAGTCCGCGCCCCCGGCCAAAAGAAGCGCCGGGGCGCCAAGCCCGTGAAGCCGCCCCATGACCCCGGGCCAGCGGCGCATGGCGGCCTCCTGCCCCCGGACGACCGCCATGTCCGGCGGCCGGGGCCTGGGGACCACCCTGTCCCACACCCCGGGATGGGCGGCCAGCCAGTCGGCCGGAAACATGGCCGCGCGCATTTCCTCGCCGCCCATGGTCCCCATGCGGTCAAGCGCCGGGAGAAGCGGTTCCATGTCCGCCGCGCTGGACAAAAGCGCCAGCGAACAGACCGCCTCCGGCCGGGCCAGGGCCAGCTCCAGGGCGATCATGCCGCCCATGGACCAGCCGAGCACGTCGGCCCGTCCGAGGCCCAGGGCCTCCAGGACGGTTGCGGCGTCGTCGGCCATGCGGCTTATGGAGATCTCCGCCCCGGCGGCCAGGGCCGACGGCCCCATGCCCCGGTTGTCCATGAGGATCACCGAGCGTCCGGCGGCAAGCCCCCGGATGAACTCCTGATCCCACATCCCGCTGGTCATGGCGTAGCCGGTCAGCAGCAAAAGCGGCGGCCCCTGGCCCGTGACGCGCACGTCCAGGGTCGCGCCGTCGGAGGCGGCCACGGTGCGCAGGGCCTCGGCCGTTTTCGCCCAACCGGCGTCCCGGCAGACAAACCCGGCCAAAAGCGCCACCGTAAGAAACGTGGCTGCGTAGCGCGTCAGGCGCGCGGCCAAGGGGAGTGCGGCCCGGAACATGCCCTTGTCTCTTTTTTCCGGCCCTTCCGGCCGGGACGGCAGGCGTCGCCGACGTCTTGTTTCAAGCGCGCGGCCAGGCCCGCGCGTCGTCTCCGGGCAGCGACGCTTCACAGCAGCGTGTCCGGCGACGTAACCTCCTCACGCAGGGAGGCATGTTCCGCGTCCCCGGGCAGGATGCCCGGCCGCCGCCGCAGGTCGGCGCACTCCCGGTCCCAAAGCTCCCCCAGATCGCCCTCGTCCGGCGTGGGGAGCTTTTGCATGCAGAAGGCGAAGGACACGGGCATGTTGTCGGCCAGGCCGCTGTCCGTGATCCCCTGGCCCTTGAGCCAAAAGGGATTGCGTCTGGCCACCAGATTGTGGCGCAGGGGGTCGACGAGCAGGAAGTGGCCGAGTTCTTTGTTGTTGTCGCACAGATACGACACATGCAGATTGTTGTGCCAGCGGAAGATGGTGGCCTGGAAGGGATTGTCCAGGCCAAAGCGCATGAAAAGCCCCCGGGCCGCGAGGCAGCCGTCCGCGATGCCGTGGACCCAGAAGGCGCAGCGGTTCACGAAGTCGGCGATGGGCAACACGTAGTGGGCACGGTACACGCCGCCAAGAAGAACAAAGAGCTTGTCCAGGTAGTGCGGGGAATTGAATGCCGGATATTCGTCTCTGAAGACGGGGCCGAAGCCCAGGGCCACGGCGGGTTCGGCCGATGTCCGGCCGAGCCGGGCCGCGCCCAGGACGGCGGCCAGGTCCGTTTCCGGCGACAGGAGCGTTTTCGGCGATACCCCGAGGCACTGGGCGTAGGCGGCCAGCCGTTCTTCGGGGACGCCCAGCCGGATGTCCGTGTCGATGGTGGTGGAGCTTCTGGGAAGGTTCAGGGCGGTCCAGGCCTCCCAGTTGAGAACATGCTCGGGATCATTGGTGTTTTTTCGCCAGTTCTTGCCCAGGATGCGCAAGGCCTGTCGCAAACGCCCCCCGGCCACGGGGTGGCGCGGCTTGGCGGGTCTGCCGGAACGTGAGGAATTGTCCATGAAGTGCTGCCGTACGTCGTTGATTCACCTATTCGCCAGAATTGACAGTTTTTTTACGCCCTGTCCAGGGTCGGCGCATGGTGCGCGCGGCGTTTCCGGATTATCTGGGTTTTTTGAGGCTTTTTTATGGCGAAAAAATCAGGAAAGCCCTCTTGTCCTTTTTCCCGACTCCAGCGCATAGACTTGTAGAAGGACCGGCAGCGGCAGGCATCGGGGCGCCGCTCCCGGCCGGGAACGCATCGCCGGATGGCGACGGCGGCCGGTGTGCGCAACGCCCGGGCCACGGCCTGGCGCACACTCCCGTATCCGGAACGCAAGGCGCGAAACACCGTGGCCCGGCCCGGCCGAAGCCGCGAAACGTCTCCGGTCCGGGGCATGCGACAGCCATATCGGCACACAAGGAGTCTGACCATGCGTCGTGAACATCATGCCATCCCCCTTTCCGCGTCCTACGCGCGGATCGCCCCCCGGCGCCCGGCCGCCCTGGCGGCCGTGCTGCTCGCCCTCGCCTGCCTGTGGACCGGCCGGGCCGAGGCCGAAATCTGCTGGGGCATGGTTTGCCCTAGCGCCATCTGCTGCTCCGGGCATGGGACATGCGTGGCGTACAACACCTGCGTGTGCGACCCCGGATACGTCGGGAAGGAGTGCCCGGCCAAGCCCGTGGCCCCGGACACGACCGCCCTCGATTTCGGCGCGGTGGCCGTGGGCAGCACCACGAGCCAATACCTGCCCTTGTCCATCCTGGCCGGTACGAGCGGGATTTCCGCCACGCTTTCCGGCGAGGGCAGCGGCGACTACACCGTCACCTCCTTATGCCCCGCCACGTTCGAAGCGGCGGGGACGTGCGCCGTCACCGTCGGTTTCTCGCCCACCGCCGTCGGCAGCCGCCCCGCCATACTGACCCTGGCCGCCACCTACACGGGAACCTCGGCTTCCGGCACCACGTATACCACGAACTCCACGTTGCCCGTGACGTTAAGCGGCACGGGAAGCACCACGGTCCGGGCCATCGCCGCCGATCCGGTCGCGGCTTCCACGCTGTATGCCGCCATCGCCGGTTCGGGGGTCTATGCCAGCGCCGACGGCGGCGCGACGTGGACGGCGGCCACCGTGCAGCCCTCCGACACCCGGCTGACGGCCCTGGCCATCAAGCCGGGCGACACCGCGACGCTTTTCGCCGCCACCGACGGCGGCGGGGTGTTCATCAGCCGGGACAGCGGCCTGACCTGGAACGCCTGCGCCGATACGGGCCTTGATTCCCCGAACGTCCTCTCGCTCATCGTCACCGGGGCCGGACAGCTTTTCGCCGGGACCGGGGCCGGGGTCTTCACCAGCGGAAACGACTGCTCCTCGTGGACGGAGCAAAACACCGGCCTGCCCGAATGAGGCCGGACCAGGAGAGCACCATGTCCGATCACGACATGCCCTGTCACCCCTATCGCCTTTGGCCGGGGCGGCGGCGGCTGCGTTCACGCAGGGGGATTTTTTTGTGGGTCGTGTGCGCCGCCGTGGCGGCGCTTGTGAGCGCGGCCGACGTCCTGCACGCCGCCTACGGCGACTGGGAGGGCACGGGTCCCCTGGCCACAGGCCAGGGCAACCGGGTGATCACGGCCCTGGCCGTGTCCCCGGCCGACCCGAACGTCATCTACGCCGGAACCGGCAGCGCCACGGTCTTTCGCAGCGTCAAACCGGCGGACCCGCCCTCCGGCCCGGCATCCGTGCCGACCGGGGCGTTGCTGCTTTTGATGGAATAGCGCCGCCCGGGAATGGCAACGGCAATCAGAGGGGTCGACGCGTGGCGGCGGGCCGCCGGGACTATCCCCGCCCTTTGGCCCGCTGCACGGCCACCATGGCCTCCAGGGAAAACTTCTTGACCCGGTAGCCCATCTGGCGGGGCGTGATGCCCAGGTCGCTGGCCGCCCGGTGCTGGATGCCCCCGGCCCGGCGCAGGGCCTCGATGACCACGGTCTTTTCCATGTTCTCAAGCGACGGCCCGGTCTCAAGCTCCGCCGTCAGCTCCGGCCCCTCCTCGCGCAAGGAACCGGACAGAAACGGCAGGATCATGTCCGTGCCGATGTGCTCGTCCTCGGCCAGGATCACCAGCCGCTCCACGAGGTTTTCCATCTCGCGCACGTTGCCCGGCCAGTCGTAGCGGGTGAGCATGGTCAAGGCCTGGGTGGAAAAGGACAGCGTGCGGGAATACTCCTTGGACACCTTGGTCAGGAAGTGGATCAAAAGGCTCTGGATGTCCTCCTTGCGGTCGCGAAGCGGCGGCACGCGCAGGGGAAAGACGTTTAAGCGGTAATACAGGTCCGGCCGGAAAGCCCCCGTCTCGGCCAGAAAGCCCAGATCCTTGTTGGTGGCGGCCAGGATGCGCACGTCCACACGCCTCGTCTTGTTGCTGCCCAGGCGCTCGAACTCCCGGTCCTGGAGCACGCGCAAAAGCTTGGCCTGAAGCCCCAGGGGCAGTTCCCCGATCTCGTCCAGAAAGATGGTGCCCTTGTGGGCGTCCTCGAAACGCCCGGGCTTGACGGAATCCGCCCCGGTGAAGGCCCCCTTCTCGTAGCCGAAAAGCTCCGATTCCAGGAGGTTCTCCGGAATGGAGGCGCAGTTGACCTTGATGAAGGGAAACCCCTTGCGATCAGACAGGTCGTGGATGATGCGGCCGATAAGCGTCTTGCCCGTGCCGGATTCGCCCAGAAGCAGGACCGTGGCCCGCGTGGGAGCCACCTTCTGGATCTGGCGCTGCACCTCCTGCATGGACAGGCTTTTGCCCACGATGTACAGCCCGCGCGATTCCTGGGACAACTGGTACTTGAGCGAGACGTTTTCCCGGCGCAGGTTCTCGACCCTGGCCGCCACCTGCTGGTTGATGCTTATGAACTGGGCGATCAGCGTGGCCACCACCTTGAGAAAGGCCACGTCCTCCTCGGAGTTCACCTCGTCGCCGAAAAGCCGGTCCACGTTCAAAACGCCCATGACCTTGCCGTGCAGCGAGATGGGCACGCCGATAAACGTCACCCGGCCCTTCTCGATTTTGCGCGCCCCGGTCTTGTCCAGAAAAAGCGGTTCGTTGCGGATGTCCGGAACCACGTAAGGCTTGCCGGTCTGGAAGATCTTCCCGGTCACCCCTTCGTTTAAGGCATACACCCCCCGGGCCTTCTCCTCGGGCGACAGGCCGTGGGAGACGCTGATGACCAGCATGTCCGAGGTCTGGTCGCGCAGGGTGATGGTGGCCCGCTTCATGCTGAGCGTGTCGGAGAGGATGCGCATGACATCGTGCAGGGCCCCTTCCAGATCCAGAGCCTTGTCGATGATGCCGCTTATGGCCGACAGCACGGAAAGCTGTAAATTTACGGTCGCGTGAGCCATTGTCTCAACTCGGCGAGCTGTGCCGCCACGGGCTTTGGTCCGGCGCCGCCTCGGGCGCTGCGTCGAGCCACGGCCGTCTCATAAGCAAGGATATGAAAGATGTCTGCATCCACAAGCGGGGACAACTCCCGAAGTTCAGCCAGGGACAAGGCCTCAATGCCGATGCCCCGGGACTCGGCCAGGGCCACGGCCCTTCCGGCCACATGGTGCGCCTCGCGAAAGGGCAGCCCCTTGGCCGCCAGAAAATCCGCCAGCTCCGTGGCGTTCAAGAATCCGGCGGACAAGGCCTCGCGCATGCGCTCCGAACGAAACCCGATCACCTTAAGCATCTCGGCCATGATGCGCAAGGAGGCCCGAACCGTGTCGTCGGCGTCGAAAAAGGGCTCCTTGTCCTCCTGCATGTCCCGGTTATAGGCCAGGGGCAGGCCCTTGAGCGTGGTCAGAAGCGACACCAGCGAACCATAGACCCGGCCGGTCTTGCCGCGCATGAGCTCGGCCACGTCGGGATTCTTCTTCTGAGGCATGATGCTCGACCCGGTGGCGAAGGCGTCAGGCAGGGCCACGAACCCGAACTGCGGGTTGGCCCACATGACGAGCTCCTCGCACAGGCGGCTTAAATGCATCATGATGAGGCTGGCGCAAAAAAGCCCCTCGGCCGCAAAATCGCGATCCGACACGGCGTCCATGCTGTTGGTGAACGCGGTCTCGAAGCCGACCGCCTCGGCCGTATAAAGCGGATCAAGCGGATAGGTCGTCCCGGCCAGGGCCGCCGCGCCAAGCGGCGACACGCGCACCCGCTTGCGGGCGTCGGCCACGCGCTCGAAGTCGCGCCGAAACATGGCCGCATAAGCCAAAAGATGCTGGGCCAGACTCACCGGCTGGGCCGGTTGCAGATGCGTGCACCCCGGCAGCAACGTCTCCGTATGCTCCCCGGCCCGGTCCACCAACACCTCGACCAGCCCCTTCAGACAGTCGCCCCAATCCGCCAGCGCCTCGTCGGCATACAGCCGGAAATCCAACGCCACCTGATCATTCCTGCTGCGGCCGGTGTGCAGCTTGCCGCCCAACGGGCCGATCAGCTCCGTCAGCCGGGACTCGATGTTCATGTGGACGTCTTCAAGCCCTACCTGCCAGACAAACGTCCCGGCCTCGATCTCGGCCGCCACGGCGTCCAGGCCCGACACGATCCCGTCCGCCTCTTCCGCCGTCAGCACACCCTGCTTCGCCAACATCCGGGCATGGGCCCGGGAACCGGCAATGTCCTGACGCCACAGCCGCCGGTCATAGGACACAGACTCGGTGTACGCCTCGACCAACGCATCCGTGCCCTGCCCAAACCGCCCACCCCACGGCTTCACAGCCATTTTTCCTCCATCGCCCGCGCTACGCGGCGAAGCGTAGCGCAGCACTTGGGGCTGCCGCCCCGAACCCCGCCCGGGGGAAATCATTTCCCCCGGACCCCCTGA
>NZ_JAZHDB010000033.1:0-29488 GCF_036584575.1 Desulfolutivibrio sp. | reverse complement strand
GCGCAGCCAGGGCTGGGTCGTGCTCGGCCAGGGTCGTCCCGGCGGCGTCCGTGAGCCAGACGTGTGGGCCGCAGACCGGACAGGCGTTGGGCTGGGCATGGAAGCGGCGGTCCAGGGGATCGGCGTACTCGGCCGCGCAGTCCGGGCACATGGGAAAACAGGCCATGGAGGTCGTTTTCCGGTCATAGGGGATGGATTTGGTGATGGTGTAGCGCGGGCCGCAGTCGGTGCAGTTGGTGAAGGGATAGTTGTGGCGGCGGTTGGCCGGATCGGCCATGTCCGCCAGACAGTTCGGGCAGGTGGCCACGTCCGGGCTTATGAGCACGTTGTGCCCGGCGCCGGGGGCGCTTTCGCCGATGACGAAGGCCGCATCGCCCGGAAGTGGCGGCAGGTCGGATGCCTTCCGGGAGAGAATCCGGGCCAGGGGGGGAAGCTTTTCGGTCAGATCCCGGGAGAAGCCGTCCACGGCGGCGGCCGTCCCCTGAATTTCGATGACCACGCCTTCGGGGGTGTTGCGCACCACGCCGCCAAGCCCCCTTTCCAGGGCCAACCGGTAGACGAAGGGCCGAAAGCCTACGCCCTGGACCTGTCCGGTAACGGTGATACGGCGGCGAATCCTGTGTTTCATGCGTGGGGCAAACGTAGCGCGGATTGGAAAGATGTCAACGAAATCGCGCAAAAAGGCTTTTCAGGCGGCCCGTGACGAAACGCCAGGGGCGAAAGGCCACGGGCGACAGGGCGCCGGGCGTGAGAAAGCCCGTTATGTCGAAGTCCGCCGGGCAGAGCAGGGGATATGAGATGTCCTCCGGTCGCGACCCGGGCATGCCGCAGGCCAGGGCCTCGCGCCACAGGGGGACCAGTTCCGGGGACATGCCCGTGAGGGTGCTAACGGCCGTGTCCAGGGCCACGGCCTGACCCGAGGCGGCCATAAGCCCAAGTTTGAAGGGATCGCCGCCGATGGGACCGGCCCGGTGCATGGCCGTGACGCCGTCCACGAGGTGAAAAAGCGGCGGCAGGGCGGCCATGACGTCCAGGATCAGGCGCGGGAAGCGGTTGCCGCGTTCGCCATGGATCTGGTGGGCCAGGGCCTTGCGTGATCCGGCCACGCAGCCGAAGGTGTTTTTCACCGCACAGGTCAGGCCTGTCTGGTTGTGGACCTTCAAGCGCGGTACACTCAGGATGATGTCGGTATCAAGGGCCTGGGAGGCCACGCCGATGGTCCCGCCAAAGGACAGGGGCACGGGCCGGGGCCGGGTGAAGTTGACGAGGCGCACCGGCAGGTCGGCAAGCGCCCGAGGCAGGCCGCAGACCCGGGCCACCGCCCGGGCCGTGCCGAAGGCCGGGGAGTCGCCCACGGTCACGCGCGCCCCGCAGGCCAGGAGGTAGATGCAGGCCGCCCGGACCACGGCCGGATGGGTGCAGGACAAGTGCACCTTTTGGGGGGCCACCAGGTTGGGCTTGACCAGGACATGGCTTCCCGGGGCCGGACGAAACCCGGCGACCGCGAGGAGTTCAGATACGGCCCTTTCCAGGCGGCTTGGCTCGTAGTCCGGGATGCGGCTGAAAAAGACGGGGATGGTCATGGCCCGGGGTGGGATGCGTCATCCGGCGCGGCAAATGGGAAGAGGCGGGATTGTCCGTGGCGGCTTGACGATATCCTAGTAGGTGGTATATTTTGGGGGTCATGAACTGGACGGTGACCGCCGCAAAAGCGGTGCGCAGGCAGGTGGACCGGCTGCCCATGCGGGTTCGGGAACGGCTTTTCGCCCTGCTTTTGGAGATGGAGCAGGCCGGACCCATCCGGGGGAACTGGCCCAATTACGGCAAGCTTGGACCTCGGCGGCATCATTGCCACATCAAGAAAGGACGTCCCACGTACGTGGCCGTGTGGGAAGAGTCGGACGGAGCCGTGCGGCTTCTGGAGGTGACCTATGTTGGAACCCACGAAAAAGCCCCCTACTGACGCGGTCATGGAACTGCGGTTTTCCGGCCCGGCCGGGAAGATGCGGGAACTGGCCCTGATGGCCCGGGGCATGGGCCTGACCGAGATGGGGGAGACGGTTCCCTGGCGGGAGCTCTTCCCGCAGTACCGTGGTGTTGCGGAGTGGGCCGTGGCCCTGCGCGGGGCCAGGGGCAAGGCGGGCCTGACCCAGAAGGCCCTGGCCGCCCTGGCGGGCATTCCCCAGGGGCACATCTCGGCCATGGAAAACGGCCGCATGCCCATCGGCAAGGAGCGCGCCAAGCGGCTGGCCGAGGTGCTCAACATCGACTACCGGATTTTGTTGTAGGGCCGGGATCGTCGATTTTTCTCCCCTCTTCGGTTCTCGCCGCAAAGGCCTTAAGCACTTCGGGCGGCACGGCCAACTCATTGCTCCAGGGCGGCGGCAACTCAAAGGTCTTGCCCAATAGGGCCATGCGCCAGCAGTGCAGGCACAGGCCCTGGCCGCCGGGCCCCTGGCCGGGGGGGCCGTATTTGGGGTCGCCAAGGATCGGATGGTTCCGGGAGGCCAGTTGGACCCGAAGCTGGTGGGTCTTGCCGGTCACAAGCCGCAGCCGCAAAAGTGATCGATCCGGGGTCGCCAGAAGGGGCGTGGCCAGGGCCAGGGCCTCGTGCCCCGCCTCCTGTCCGGCATGGACCTTTTCGCGTCCGGCCGGGCCGGTCTTGGCCAGCCGGTCGCGCAGGGGGACGGTCTCGCCCGGGGCGCACAGCCGCCAGGATCCGAGCACCCAGGCCAGATAGTCCTTCTCGACCCGGCCCTCGCGAAAGGCCTGGGCCGCTTCCCGGGCGGCGTGGTGGGTGGTGGCGACGACGAGCAGTCCGGTGGTGTCCTTGTCCAGGCGGTGGACCGGGGCGGGGATGAAGGCCGCGTCCGGAAAGGCGGCGGCCAGACGGGTCTGGACGGAATCGGCGTGGCCCGTGCCGGGGTGGGCGGGCAGCCCGGCGGGTTTGGCCAGGACCATGAGGCCCTCGCCCTCAAAAACCACCGGCGGCAATGGCGGCGCGTCCGGGCTGCGGGTCATGCCGTTTTCTCTTGTCCCTCCTCCCCCCGGCCGAAACGGCGGCAGGCGGACGATCTGGCCCGTCACGACCCGGTCGTAGGGACCGGCCCGGCGGCCGTCGACGCGGACCTGTCCGGTGCGTATCCAGCGCATGGCGGCGGAGGTGGGGAGGTCTTTTCCGGCCCGGCGCTTGATGAAGTCCACAAGCTTTCTGCCTGCCTCGGACTCCTCGACGCCGACCAACGCAACCGTCTCCCCCATCCCGTTTTTCTCCTCCCCCCCGAAAATCTTCCTTCCCCTCCCCCTCCTACTTCGCCACCTGATACTTGCCGTCAACGACTTCCAGCATGATCATGGAGTCGGTGGACAGGCCGTTATGGTCTTCGGGGGTGATGGTGAACACGCCCGAGACGCCTACCACGTCCGTGAGGGTCTCCAGGGCGTCGCGCAGGGCGGCGGGGTCGGCCTTTCCGGCCTTTTGCAGTCCGGCCTGCAACAGGATCAGGGCGTCGAAGGCATAGCCCGAGTGGGTGTTGATGGGGAACTTGGCCTGGATGCCTTCCTTGTCGTAATCGGCGATGAAGGCGCGCACCACGGCGGCCTGGGGGTCCGAGGCGGGCAGGGAGTCCGGGGCCATGAGCTTGGTGGCGGGCATGACGACGCCGCCAGCTGCGGGACCGGCCAGTTGCAGGAACTCCGAGCCGGGCTGGCCGTGGCATTCCACCACCAGGGGCTTGTCGCCGGGCAGGGCGGCGAAGTTTTTGGCTACGATGGCCCCGGCCGGGCCGATGGTCCAGATGATGACCGCCTTGGGGGAGGCCGTGGTCAGCTTGAAGGCCTGGGCCGAGAAGTCGGTGCCCTTGGGATCAAAGGTCTCTTCGGCGACGATGTTCATGCCGTATTTTCCGGCCAGGTTTTTGAGGTGGTTGAGGCCGTCCTGGCCGAAGGCGTCCTTGGCGGTCATGACCGCGACGGAGGTTATGCCCTTGGCTTTCAGGTAGTCGTAGATTTTTTCCACGGCCGTGGAGGTGCGCTGGGGGGTCTTGAAGGTCCAGGTGAAGGGGCCGAAGTTGCCCCCGGCGATGATCGGGTCGCCGCCCACGGTCATGATCGTGGGCACTTTTTTCTCTTCGGTGTATTTTTTCACGGCCAAGCCTTCCCCGGTGGAGGTGGGGCCGATGATGGCCAGGACGTTTTCGGCCTCCACGAGCTGGCGGGCCATGCGCAGGGCCACGTCGGGATTGGATTCGGTGTCATGGATGACGAGCTTGATGGGGCGTCCGAGGATGCCCCCGGCGGCGTTGATTTTTTTGACGGTCATCTCCGCCACCAGACGGCTGGGGGTGCCCACGAAGGCGGCCGGGCCGGACTGGGCGAAAAGCCCTCCCACCAGGATGGGCTCGCCGGTGGCCTCAGCGGCGAAGGCCGACGTGCTACACAGAAAAAGAGCAGCAAGGACGATCAGGATACGGGGGAGCATGGCGGGAACCTCCGGGAGGGATGTCGCCGGAAACGGGCGCAGGGAGGGTGTTACATGGGTTTGCGGCCTTCGGCAACACAGACGCCGGTGGCGGCGGGTGAGCGGCCCGGCCGGATCGAGCGCCAGTAGCCGAACAGCAGGGCGGCGGTCAGAAGCAGGCCGTGGGCCAGGGTACGGGCCTCGCCCAGAAACTGCATGCCGGACATGACGGTCTCCAGGACCAGGACCGCCACCAGGGGCCGCAGGAGGTTCCCCGGGCCGCCGATGACCAGGAAGAGCAGGGCCTTGAGCGACAGTTCCAGACTGTACTGCTCGGGGTTGATGAAGCCCCCGTAGTGAGCGTTGAGCACCCCGGCCAGGGCCGAGAGGGCCCCGCCCAACCCAAAGGACAGGGAGCGCAGGGCGGCCCGGTCGATGCCGCAACTCGACGCGGCCAGGGGATCGTCCTTGCAGGCCAGAAGCGCCCGGCCGGGGCGGCTGTCCTTGAGCGAGGCGAACATCCAGCAGCCGCCGGCCATGGCCATGAGGAAAAGGAAAAAAAAGGTCCGATCCCCGGAAAGCGCTCCCAGGCCCGGGACGGTCAGCCTGGTGTCGACCATAAGCCCGGCCGAGCCACCGGTGACGGACCCCATGGTCAGGACCACGTTGGTGAAAATCAGCGACACGCCGAGGGTGGCCATGGCCAGAAACCCTTCGCCCAGGCGTTCCATGGGGCGGCTTATGGCAGCGGCGAAGCCGAAGGCGGCAAGGACCACGGCCGGAACCACGAGCACGGAGGCCTGGGGAAAATGGGCGTGGGCCAGCACCGAGGCATAGGCCCCGATCCCGGCCATGCCGCCCTGGGCCAGGGAGATCTGGCCGCCCAGGCCAAGGCAGAAATTGAGCGCGAGGACGTTTAAGGCCAAAAAGAGGTGCTGGTTGACCACCAGGAGGCGGTAGTCGGGCAACAAAAGGCCCACGGCCGCAAGGATCGTGAAAAAACCCACCGCGTCGCGAGTCTGCCGGGAGATGGCGGGCGTCATGCCGGGCGCGCCGTTTCCTGCTCCTTCGGGGCCAGGACCAAAAGGCCGATGAGCAGGATGTAGGTGACGGTTTCCTTGAGTTCTCCGGACAGAAGCAGCACCAGGGAGGCCTCCACCAACCCCAGGAGCACGCCGCCCAAAAAGACCCGGGGCACCGAGGCATAGCCGCCGATGGTGGCGGCCACGAAGCCCTTGATGCCGAGGCCCAGCCCCATGTCATAGCGCAGCATGGTCTGCGGCCCGATGGCCATGGCCGCCATGGCCGCCAGCACCCCGGCCAGGGCGAAGGACAGGGCGTGGCAGTGGCCGGGCCGGATGCCCTGCAACCGGGCGGCCACGGGATTCATGGAGACGGCCCGAATCGCCCGCCCGGTGGTGGTGCGGCTTAAAAAAAGCGACAGCAAGACGACGCTGGCCACCGACAGGGCCAGGGCCGTCAGCGTGTCCTGGCTGAAGAACAGCAACCCCAGCCGCAGGGGCGGCAGTGACAAAAGCTGGGGAAGCATGATGGGGTTTTTGCCCCAGAACACGATGGCCACGCCCTGCCAACACAGGCTGGCGGCCACAGTGAGCATGAGCTGGCGCAGGGGGGAGGCGTTGATGCTGACGCCCAGGGTCGAGGCATAGAGGGCATGCCCGAGGATGAAGCCGAAAAGGGCGGCGGCGGCCAGGGCCGCCATGGGCGGCAGATGCAGGGCCTGGGACAGGCTTTGCAGGGTCAGCCCGCCGAGGAGCAACAGCTCTCCCTGGGCGAAATTGATCAAGCGGCTGGAATTGAAAATAAGGGCGAATCCGATGGCCATGAGTCCGTAGACGGAACCCAGGGCCAGACCGGAATTCACGATTTGCGCCAGATACTGGATGACCACCGGGGAAAGGGCTCCCAGGGCGTGGCATGGCGGGGGCGAAGGCAGGGGCGTCGCATCCGTCCGGCAAGCGCACGCCGCTTGCGATAGGGGTTTTTCAGGGGCCTTGCCAAAAGAATCCGGCCGGGCCGGGACAGGGGAAGGCCGTCCCCCAGGAGGGACGGCCTTCCCTTTCGCATTGCCGACGGCATGGTCATGCCGCCGGAGATTTTCTCGGGCTTAGTTGATGTCCTGGATGTTGCCGTAATCCGTATCCTGGTTGTTGGCGCCTCCCGAATCCAGGCTGTAGGCCATGATGACGGTCTTGCGGTTGACCACGCCCACGGCCCCGGGCCAGGTGTTGAGGGAAACCACCAACTCCTGCTTCCCGTCGTTGTTCACGTCGGCCAGGGCGTACCCGGAGATGGTGCCCTTGATGCGCCGGGTCTTCCATTTGAGGTTGAGGCCCACGCCGTCCCAGTACAGGGCGTGGATTTCACCCTGGGAGAACGACCGGTAGTTCTCGAAGAACTGTGCCGCCACGGAGATGTTGCGGCTGACCAGGATCTCGTGTTGCGGGTCGGTGTCCAGGTTGGCCACCAAAATGGGCAGCGGGATGTAGTAGTACAGCCACAGGTAGTCGTTACGCGGGCGGTCCATGGGGGCCATCATGGGATCGTGCTCGATCCCGATGCCGGAACCGGCATATTCCTCTTCGGTCAGGGCCACACGCTCGCCCTTGGCGGAGTACACGCCCAGATGGTCGCCATCCTCGGCCAGGATCACCTTGTAGCCGGCCTTTTCAGGCAGGAAGGCGAAGTTATAGGCGTTGGCCTTTTTGGGAAGGGAGAGGGTGCTGCCCAAGACGGCCTGGCCGTCCTTGAAGGACACCTGGTAGACCCCCCGGGTGAAGACTTCCCGGGTTTCGGGCTTGGAGCCCACCAGAATCTTGGAAAATTCGGGAGGGGTCGCCGCCACGTTCAGGTACAAGGGAATATCGGCGTGTTTGAGTTCGAGTTTGCCGCTGGCCATTTCAAGCACGAAGGACCGGGGATCCTTGAAATACCTGGCGGACACGATGATTTCCGCGTTGCCGTCGCCGTTGATGTCGAAGGCGTTGATGTTGATCAGTTGGAAGTTGGTGGGCGGCTCGTATTTGGCCATGGGGACGAGTTGTTCATTCGAGTAGGTGAAAACCTCGACCGAGGCCGTGCCGAGGATCACGATTTCGTTTTTCCCGTCGCCGTTGACATCGCCCACGGCGATTCCCGACGAGGCATAGGGAAGGGCCTGGCTGCGCCAGACGCCGGGGGTCTGGGTGGGGCCGGCATAGCGGAAGTTGGGGTTGAGATAGTTTTTCTGAGAGTCTCTAGCCCCCTGGCTGGCCACGAAGTCGGCGTTGGGCGGCGGGGGCGTCTTGGCGCCGCCCGGGGCGGAACCGCCGGCCTGGGAGGGGCTGGGGGGACGCTGAAAAATCTCCGCTCCGGCTTCCTTGACGGCCTTTTCCAGGGCGGGGACGAGGTTGCCGAGCTTGGTTTGCAGGGTCTTGGGCCAGGCCTTGCCGCTGGCGTCGAGGTAATGCATGTCCAGGCTGGCCTCTTCGCCGGTAATGGTCAGGCTGCCGTAGACGAGGTAGTCGGCCTTGAGCTTTTTGAGCACGGCCAGGGCCTCGGCCTCGGATGCGGGAGGCGCGGGCTGGGCCGCATCCACCTTGGCGGCGTCCATGGCCTGGAGTTTTCCGGGCCAACTAAGGCGCGAGACAACCATGCTCTGGATGCCCTGCTTGAGATACTGGTACTTTTCGGGGCCATGCACCGTGAACTGGGTCACAGCGAAGGTTTTCGTCTGGGCGTGCCCGAGCGCCGGAACAAGCAGCAAAAAGGCAAGGGCAAGGGGCAGATACAGTTTGGACTGGGTCATTCGGATTCCTCCGGGCCCCCGCTGGGGGCCAGTGTTTGCCGGGAAACGACGGACGACGATGGCGCGTTGGTTCGTCCGACATTCCCGTGACGCGGCCATGCAATACTATCAACGCTGGCGCGTATCAAGTGAAGAGATGTGCACATGTCCGGGCTTTTGCACATCGCGGCGGGACATGTCTGCACAGCACCCCCCGGACTTTTTTTTGTCATGAAATCGACATGTTCCGGTGCTTGCAGCGGGCCGATTTTACGATTAGAAGCCCCATTTTATTCGTCAGGCATCCCCAGCTTATCCGTCTTTCAAGGATTGTTCCATGACCCGTTTTGCCTGTACCCCCGCCGCGAGGCGCGGACGCATGTCTCTTGTCGCCGCGTGTTTCGCTTGTTTTTTGGTCTGCGCGCCCACAGCATACGCCGCGCCCCCAGCCCCCGGCGTCCGGCTTTTCGTAGACCCGGGCGTGCCCCTGCGCGCAGGCGATGCGGCCCACATGCAACGCCTTGTCGGCATAAACCTCAACTATCTCCTCGACGACGACGCCAACCGCCCCGGGGCCAGGCCCCTGGCCGAGACCCTGCGGGAGATGGGGACGGGGAGCCTGCGCTATCCCGGCGGGGCCAAGTCCGACGTGACCTTCTGGAGCGCGCCGCCCTATGCCGGGCCGCATCCCAACCTGGCCCGGCGCGGCCCGCAGGAATGGCCCGCCAACGATGCCCGGGTGTATGATCCGGAAAAGGGCGTCTACGTCGCCAACCCCCTGGACTTCGACGAGTTCATGGCCCTGTGCCGCGCCACATCCGCCGAGCCGATCCTGGTGGTGGCTCATGATGCGGCCTATCGGCCCGCCACGCCGGGCGGGGTGATCCCCGGGCGCGAGGATCTGCTGGCGGCGGCCGTGGCCTGGGTGCGCTACGCCAATCTGGAAAAAAAATACGGCGTGAAATATTTCGAGATCGGCAACGAAAGCTATCTGGACACCTACGACGGCGGCTGCCGGGCCGAAGACTATGCCCGTGATCTGGCGCTTTACTCCCGGGCCATGAAGGCCGTGGACCCGTCCATAAAGATAGGGGCCAACGGCCCGGTCATGCGTGACGCCGTGGGGGCCTACGACGAAAAGGCCGGGAGCTTCGCCCCCTGGTGGAAGACGGTCTTTGAAATCGCCGGGAACGACATCGATTTCATCTCCGTACACGAATATCCGTGCATGCAGTGGTTCGGCTACGACTATTACCGCACCAACCCGGTGCGCATGGACGGGGTGGCCCAGATCGACGCGGCGGCCCGGGATTTCGGCCCGCCGGGGTTGGCCGGTCGGCTGCGCTATCTGCTCACCGAAATCAACTCCGCCGACTGGTACGGGCATCCCCAAAACGACGGCTGGAAGCACGAAAACAGCCTGGGCCACGCCCTGGTCCTTCTGGACATGCTCTGGCAGGGGGTCTCCGACCCCCGGGTGGACACGGTCCAGATCTGGGCCACGAGATGGATGGAAAACGCGGTCAGGCCCGAGTTGTGGGACGCCCTGGATGCGGGCAACCACCCCCTGCCCACGGGCACGGCCCTGTCCTTTTTGGCCGGACGCCTGGGCGACGGACCGGTCGCGTCGAGCGGACCCGGGGACGTGCCGGTGTTTGCGACTTTGGATCGCCGGGCCGGGCGGCTTACGGTCTTTTGCCTCAACAAGGATACGGCCCGGGAGATCGAACTGTCCGTGGCCGGTCTGCTCGACGCCCGGGCCGACCGGCTGGTGTGGCGCGGCAAGGGCCCAGACGACCTTTCGCCGATGGTGGCCCCGGGCGAGGCCGTGCGGTTTTCGGAAGGCAGGGCTCGGGTGCGCCTGCCCGCCGTGTCCCTGACGGTATTGGACATCCCCTGGCCGAGGCAGCGGGGCGTTGACCGGGCCCAAGGGGAATCGTCAGCGCCTGCGGGGTCGTGAGCCCGCCTGCGCCGCCTGCGGCCGGGCCGGGGAGGCATGAAAAGGGCCTGCCCGGGCCAGACAGGCCCAATGGTCTCTCTGGATGCGGGGGCGGGTCGCGTCCCCTAAAAAATTCGGCCGTATTTTTTAGAAAAAGAGAAATATTTCATATGGTTGTTTTTGGACTGCGGCTCTGCGGATTTGGGGGGCATGGCGCGGGTGCGGCGTTCACACGACTAGGAAGCCCGCTCCCGGGCGGCGGCGCGGCGGGCGCGCACGAATTCGATGACCCCGGGCAGGATCGAGATGACGATGATGGCCAGGATGACCACGCTGAAGTTTTTGCGCACAAAGGGCATGTTGCCGAAAAAATACCCGGCCCAGGTGAAAAGGGTGATCCACAACACCCCCCCGGCGATGCTGCAGGCCAGGAAATGGCGGTAGTCCATGCGCGCGATGCCGGCCACGAACGGTGCGAACGTCCGGATGATGGGCAAAAACCTGGCGATGACCACGGTCTTGCCGCCATGGCGGTCGTAGAAGCCGTGGGCCTTTTCCAGGTATTTCCGGTTGATGAACCGGCTTTCCCGTTCAAAGACCGCCGGTCCCACCAGTCGCCCGATCCAATAGTTGGTGTTGTCCCCGGAAATGGCCGCCACCACCAAAAGCCCGTTGAGCAGCCAGGGGTCCATGATCTGGGCCCCGGCCAGGGCGCCGGCGGCGAAGAGCAGGGAGTCGCCGGGCAGAAACGGGGTGACCACGAAGCCGGTCTCCAAAAAGATGATGCAAAAAAGGATCATGTACGTCCAGACGCCGTATTGTCCCACGATTTCGGCCAGATGCCGGTCCACATGCAGGACGAAATCGAAGAGAGTGGCCAAAAGTTCCATGCCAAGCCGCCTTGTTGGGGAAAAGGGGAGGTGTCGCGCCGGGCCTTTCCCTAAAAAACGGCGGCCCGGAAGGCAAGCCTTTTCGGCGGACTTCCCCTTGCCCTGGCTTCCACGTACACTGCGCCCATGCCTGCCTCTTCCCCTGAAGTTTCCGATGTGATGGACCGCCCCGGCCGCCGGACCTCCACCGGGCCGCGCTCGTTTCGGCTGGTATGCCGGGACGGTGAAATACCCCTGGTGGAGGATCTGCTCGCCGTCCAGGGATTTCGTTTTGCGCCCGAGCCCTTTTCCCCCCACTGCCGCAGGCTCGCGGCCGAGCCGTTTCCCCTGGGGGCCAGCCTGGCCGCCACGTTCGGCCTCATCTACATCCAGGACCGTTCCTCCATGCTGCCGCCGGTGTGCCTGGACCCGCCGCCCGCCGCCTCGGTCCTGGACATGTGCGCCAGTCCCGGCGGCAAGACCGGTTTTCTGGCCCAGTTGGTGGGACCGGCCGGATTTGTCCTGGGCAACGAACCCACCCCGGATCGCCTGAGCACCCTTCGCCGCAACCTCTCCCGCCTGAATCTGGTCAATGTGGCCACCTGCGGCGAGACCGACCTGTCACCCTTTCTGCCCCAGAGCGGCTTTCGGCATATTCTGCTTGACCCGCCGTGCAGCGGCTGGGGCACGGCGGCCAAAAATCCCAAGGTGCTCACCCTGTGGCGCGAGGGCAAGGTGGCGCCGCTGATCTCCCTGCAAGGCACGCTCCTGGCCACGGCCGCATCGCTTCTGGCCCCGGGGGGCAGGCTTCTCTATTCCACCTGCACCACCAATCCCGCTGAAAACGAGGACCAGGTGCGCCGGGCTCTGGACACCCTCCCCCTGGAACTGGTCCCCCTGACCCCGCCGCCGGGCACGGCTGCCGAACCCACGTCGCTTCCCGGGGTGCTCCGGGTGGACCCGGCGCTGCACGGCGGACAGGGTTTTTTTCTGGCCTGCCTGACCCGGCCGCCCCAGGCCGGGGAAGAGATTGGCGGTTTTGCTGCTGCTGCCTCGGATCAGCCGGAGGCCGGGGGCTTTGATCTGTCTTTCGGCCGCAGAGCCGGACTGCGGCCCGGCCGGGAGAAAGGTCGCGGGCCGGATCGACGCAAGGGCCGCGAGGGAGGGGGGCCGGTGGACCGGGAGGCCTTCGAGGTGGTCGCTGCGGGGGCCTTCCCCGGGACCGAAGGACTGGATTTTGATGCGCTTGGCCCCGGGCAGGCTTGCCGCTTCGGGGATCGGGTTTATTTCATAGCTCAGGGGGTTCGTCCGTTTCTCGGGAGCGGGCTTCGGTACAAGGGATTTTTTTTGGGTGTGGTCAAGGGCGGCGCCTTTCGGCCCAACGCCCGGGCCCGGCTGCTTCTAGGCGCGGCGGGCGCGGGCGGCGCGTCCGGGCTGACCCTGGAAAACCCGGCCGATCTGGGGGATCTGTTGGCCGGACGCAGCCTCTCTGTGGGGCCTTTGCCCAAACGTTGCGGGTTGTACTACAAGGAGTTGCCGCTGGGATTTATCACCTGCAAGGGCGGCCGCGCCTTGTGGTCCGAGAGAGCCTGAACCCCGACCGCATCACGTCTCATGCGGTCTGCACCTCTTGCAAGGCGGAGTCCATGACCGCAGAAGAACGCGTCGAGACGGATGTGCGGGAGGATGTTTTCGCCCCGCCCACCCCCTGTACCCGGTATAAGGCGGTGTTCGACGGCTATCCCGGCCAGGTGGCGATCCTGGACGAGGCCGGGCGCATCGTGGAGGTCAATGTCGGGTGGGAGCGGTTTTCCCGGGAAAACGGGCTATGCGGGGATTGCCGGTTTACCGGGGTGGACTATTTCGAGGTGTGCCACGGGGCATCCGGCCCGGACGCCGGGGACGCCGCCCGTGCGGGCCAGGGCATCCGTGAGGTGCTTGAGGGCCGCCGGGAACGATTCTCCCTGGAATATCCCTGCCATTCGCCGACGGAAAAACGCTGGTTCCTGCTTGTCGCCACCGCGCTGGTCGTGGACGGGCGGATCAGAGGGGGCATCGTCTCCCATCTGCCCATAACCGACCGTAAGCTGGCCGAACTGGCCTTGATCCAGAGTGAAAAACGGCTCAATCAGGCCCAGCGGTTGGCCCGCGTGGGCAGTTTCGAGCGCAGACTGGAAATGGGTCAGGGGTACTGGTCCGATGAATTGTTTCGGATGATCGGCCTGCCGCCTTCAGACCGCTCCCCCCCCTTTGAGATGTTTCTTGCGGCCGTGCATGCCGAGGATCGGGCCCGGGTGGCGCGGGTGGTGGGCCGGGTGCGCAGCCAGACCGAACCCGAGGAGTTCGAATTTCGCATCGTGGCCCCGGACGGGACCATCCGCCATTTGTCGGCGTCCATTGCCCTGGAGCGCGACGAGCAGGGCAATCCCGTGAGCTACCACGGGGCCATGGTGGATGTGACCCGCCTCAAGGAGGTGGAGGCCTCCCTGGTGCGCCTGGCGGCCACGGATGAGTTGACGGGCATCAACAACCGGCGGCGCTTCCTCGAACTGCTGCGCTCCGAGTTGGAACGGTGCGAACGTTATGGGCATCATGTGTCCCTGCTTATGCTGGACATTGATAATTTCAAGCAGATCAATGATACTTACGGTCACGCCGTGGGGGACGAGGTCTTGCGGCATCTGGCCGTGATCGTCGGCGGGGCCCTGCGCGGCAGCGACGTGTTCGGCCGGATCGGCGGGGAGGAGTTCGCCGTCATCCTGACCGAGACCAGCCCGGAAATGGCCCTGGCGGCAAGTCGGCGGCTGGTTGCGGGCGTGGCCAAGGCCGGGGTCCGCACGTCGGCCGGGGCGCTTCCCCTGACGGTGAGCGCGGGACTGGCCACGGCGTTTTCCGGGAAGATCCGGCCAGACAGCCATGACTGCGCCTGCGGCATGGCTCCGGACTTGCTTTTGCGCGCGGCGGATCAGGCCTTGTATCGGGCCAAGGCGGAAGGCAAAAACAGGGTTGTCCAATTCGAGACGCTTGCCGATGACCATGCGCCGGGCCTTACGCGCCCTGGGTCGCAGGGCGACGGAAGCGGCGAGGCCGGGGCTTCCGCCACGGATGCAACAGATAAGGGAAAGGACGTGACATGATCGGATGTGCGCGCAAGGTGTCCAGGCTTTTTGATCCGCAAAGCGGGCGGACGGTGATTCTGCCCCTGGACCACGGGGTAGGCGAGGGCATGTTGCCGGGGATCGAGAATATCCCGGGGCTTTTGGCCATGATCCGGGATTTTTCCGTGCAGGGGGTCGTGCTCAACAAGGGGCCGCTTAGGACCTGCCTGTCCGAGGTTCCCCCGGGGCTTCAGGTGGTGGGGCAGCTTTCCGGGGGCACCCGGCACGCCGTGCCGCCCTATGCCCGAAGCCTGGTGTGTTCGACGCATGAGGCCGTGCGCCTGGGGGCGGACATGGTGGCCGTGCAGGTCAACATGGCCAACGACCTGGAGGACCGCATGCTGGCCGACCTGGGGCTGGCCTGCGACGACGCCCACGGCCTGGGCGTGCCGATTCTGGCCATCATCCAGCCCAAGGGCGACCGCATCGTCAACGAGATGGACCCCAGCCTCATCTGCCACTGCATCCGGCTCGGGGCCGAGCTTGGCGCGGATTTGGTGGGGGTGCCCTATTCCGGCGACGCCAAAAGCTTTGCCCGCACCTGCGAGGCCGTCAGTCCCCCGGTGCTGATCACCGGCGGCCCCAGTCGGCCAGATTTCACGAGTTTTCTGGCCATGGTCGGGCAGGCCCTTGAGGCCGGGGCGTCCGGAACCTGTGTGGGGAGAAACGTCCTGCAGCAGGCCGATCCCCGGGAGGCGTTGGCGAAGCTTGTCGAGGCGGTGCATGAAAAGGGGACGATGTAAATAGGTTCTTCCACGTTGGGGGCGGCATTCGATCTCGGTGACCACAGTTCCATGAGGGCGGTAATCGAAGGGCTTCTTCTGTCTGGAGGTCGCCACTTGGTGGACATGAACCGGGAGAGCCGCCCGGTGATCTTCAAGGCTATTTTTTTACAATACCTTGACGCCACGCATATATGGCCGCTTGGGTGCGGTCGTTCAAATAGAGTTTGCTTAGGATGTTACTTACATGCGATTTGACTGTTTTTTCCGATATGTTCAGCCGTGTCGAAATATTTATATTTGATAATCCTTCTGCAATGCATTGTAACACTTCCATCTCACGATCAGTTAACTCGGCATGGAACTGGCCATTTTGCACTTTTGCCGCACGCGCCTGCGTGACGACCGTCACAAGGGCCTTGGCTATGCGTGGGCTTAACGTACTCTCTCCTGCCGCCGCTTTCCGCACGGTACCGACAAGATCTTCAGGTGTCGTATCTTTTAAAATATAGGAGATTGCCCCTGCCTGCGTCATCGGGACTACATATTCATCGCCTTCGTGTGAAGTGACCATGACAATCTGGCTACGTGGGCTGACTGTTTTTATCTGGCGCACCGTTTCAACCGCTGGCTGATCGGGCATGAACAGGTCAAGCAATACAACGTCAGGCGCATATTTTTTTGCGTCAGCCACCACTTCAGCGCCACATTCCGCCACGGCCATCACTTCAATATCCTGTGCAGTGGCAAGGAAGGCGGTAAGTCCCTTGCGAACCATAGCGTGATCGTCAGCAAGAATGAGTGTGATTTTTCCGGTCATGATTCGTAGTTCCATGAAAGGGTTATCTCAGTTCCGACACCAGGGGTGCTTTGAATTTCAAAGGATCCGTGAGGTAGGTCGCGTACCCTGTCGCGCATTGAGGTAATGCCAAATCCTACGGTCTTTCTGTTAACATCAAAACCATTTCCATTATCGATAATCTTTAACGTGACGAGTTCCTGGTTGACCATGCTGGTTATGGCAATTTTTGACGCTTTGCCGTGCCGTACCGCATTCATTAAAGATTCCTGAACGATTCGCAGCACATGATGCTCGGTATGTGCAGTAAACTGAATAGGATCAAAATGGGTTAACTCGATACGTACATCGAAACGCCGCTTGAAGTCGTCGGCAATCATGTCAATACGTTGATGAAATGAAGTCTCAGCGGTTCCCGAAGGACGAAGTTGGGTGATGATTTCCATTATATAATGCTGAGCTTGGCGGGTAATCGTTTCCGCTTCAAGAATATGTTCCCGAGCTGCTTCCATTACGGATGGTTTGGCCTTTGCAGTAGCCAACTGCAAACCCAGAGCGAAGAGATTCTGCTTCACAGTGTCATGCAACTCACGCGCTACGCGATTGCGTTCATCGCTTACGGCAAGTCTTTGCTTTAAACTGAGGTACAACTCTAAATCCTGCGCCATGTCATTAAGATACTGACTATGCCTTATGAATACATCATCGTTCGGAAGCACAATACGCACATTGAAATTACCTTGCCGCCAACTTTCCGTTACCTCGTTGATTTTCGCCAATTGTCTTGTTACATAACGTGATGCCATCAATCCACAGATTATTCCAATTGGAACGGAGCAGATAAACAAATAACCCCAGACGAAGAGTAGAAAATCAAAGACACTTTTAAGCTGAACCAAGACATTGAATTTTGCAATATACAAGATACGCAAACGCCCAACAATATCGTCTCGAGCGTCCGTTATTGGCATATCCACCCAGATAGGTCCGTTTTCCTCCAACCACTTTGCATTGCTTGTTGCGGCAGACTGGTTCTTTTGCGCAGCGAACTGAGCTGTGACATAATCTGGAAAATCGACAGGGTCCGATATTAAGAGTCTGTCGCTTTGATCATATATTTGAATATACACTTCAGGAATGCTGGAGTTGGTTATGCGGTATATTGTAGTTCCTGTGCCATGCTCTATGTGTATAAGTTTTTCACGGATGTTGTTTCCAGCTTGAATCAAACGCTCGGTGTTGTCGCCATCACGAATGGCCTGCGCGACGTTGAGATTTTCGCTGATCATCAAGGTTTCAATATTTTCAGGAGTAAGGGTTGTACGGTAATCATTGTAATCGTCTAGGCCATATATAATAACAATGAGCAGCATCAACGCACAAAAAGCTAGTAGCGTGTAGCTTATGGCAAGTTGACACCACAAGCGTTTCATAAAATCCGGACAGAGATTGTGCCAGTGTTTCATAGTCTTTTTACCAGAGATGCGTCCCATCCACAGAATAGTTTGGCAGCCGATATGAGATGTGTCGCCATCATCGGTAAGAACCTCCCTGGGTTTTGTCCTTCCGGCGCAGAGGGCCGTCTTGTGCCGAAAAAGTCAACCCAGATCGAAGAATCCTGTCGCATCTTGCTGTCGGCCTTAAGGAATGTAGAGAGATTCCCTCGTATATCAGCAAGCTCGGGAACCGTCCGATCGTGATCTTCTCACGCTGCGCCTCAGACCATCCATGGGGATGCCCACTTCGCCGCCTTGAAGATGCAGGGAAAGGTATCGCGGCGTACGGGATCTGCTGATCGGTCTTGACGATCTCGGTGTGCCATATTGCCAGGAGCATTTTATATGGAAACACCCTTCGACGAAGTTGGGCATGAGACTCGTTTTTTCTCCAAAGTGACCATGGCGTGTTTCCATTTTTCTTGAATCCGGTGCTAACGAAACAGTATCCCTTCCACCATCGCGGCACAACCATCGTTCGCAGGATGCTTTTATCGAACGGGAAAATCCATGGTCTTGGCTAGGCAAGGGAAGCCACATCCCAGCTGTGCCAACATTCTCTCTTTTGATTCATGTAAAATTATTCGATCAGAATGCTCTATCATAATACAAAGGAGCATTGATTTAGAAACCGAACTCATAAGTAATACGCATGCCTCCCGTGAATTGGTTTGCATCACCACGCTTCTTGATAAGGGGTGAGTCGGATGCTACCCTTGCTAAGCGGTCGTATCCTCCGAAAACGCCTATGGAGAAGGAATCCATCACAGGCACTGCCACGAATCCTGCGACACCATAGGAAACCAGTCCGGCGACAGCGTCGTATCGAGAAAGACCAGAATTGGTGGATTGATTTTTAGAGATTCCGAAGTATGCATTGTTATAGTTAGCATCAGCAAATGTAGCGCGAGGCCCAAAAGAATACATGATCGGCTTGCCTGATTTTTCTATGAAACCTTTGAGGTTCAAACCAGTTTCAGCGATGAACCCCTTGTGGCCGCCCAATCCTTGACGCAATTCCAACTGATAGGTGAAGGGTCCAATGCTATATTCTACGAATCCACCCAGTTCAATTGTTGCATCCACGTTACCTAGTCCTCTCAACGCGTTTGTATTTTTTCCAGCAATGCGAAAAGGATTATTGTTATCTTCTTTACGACCAAAATCCAATTTTATAATTGGACCAATGCTAAAATTTTCGTTGTGAATAACCTTATATCCAGCTCCAAACGGAGAAGCGAAAAATCTGTCTTTGTATTCAATTTTTATGTTTGGGAAAGCCATCATCTGATAATCTTTTGAGCCTAGAAATGCTGGCTTGTACATAGTCCCAAGGCCTATGGTAAATTTCCAGTCGTCTTGCTTCCATGTGGCCTGTTGTTCAGAATTTTGCGACGGATGGATCCATTTTTCAGCACCGGTCTTTTGCTCAGAAGAATGAGTTTCCTCGGCTATCGCCCTACGAGCGACAACAAATGAAAATATGATGATGATCGGGATCAAGCACAACAACGAAAATGGAATTTGCGCATTCGGCGTTTTTTGGTTTTTCATAAAAAACTCCACAGGTTGGGGTTGATGAATGCCCACATCCTATGCGTTTTTCATAAACCCACATCCGCCTTAAGTCGGAGATTCCGAGGTGGACCCCGGAAATCAGCCAGCGTGTCCGAGGTGATGTCAAAGATTTTTGTCTGGGCTATCCTCGCTCCTGGGGGAGCGCTCATGCGAAGAAGCAGAGGCGACGGACGAGTAAGCTCACCTTGGATGCGCATTTTTGATGAACCAGGAGGTGGTCTGTTTCAAAATATTCACTTAGGAAGTGATGCAGGATGGCTATTTGAGTTCACAACAGACTTTAGAAAATACGGCAATCAGGCATGAATGGCAGTCAAATAAGAATATAACACATCCAAGCATCTGCGGGGAGAGTTTCGAGGTATCGGTAGGAGAGGAACTCAAGTATCCGCTTTGATCTCTTTGAGCGTCGCGGAATAGGCGGCAAAGACGTTTTCGCGCCCCAGAAGCCCCAGCACCGTATCCTGGTTTTCCGGGTCCACCACGGGAATCTGGGGCAGTTCCTGGTCCACGAAGAGCAGAAGCGCATCGTACAGGCTGGCGTCCGGGGTCAGCGTCACCGGGGTCCGGGCCAGATCGCGCACCACCACCAGTTCGAAGAGCGTATTTTCGAAAAGCACGTTGCGTACGTCCTGCATGGTCAAAATGCCCGTCAGGCGGCCGTCCGCGTCCTTGATCGGAAAGGCGATCTGGGTGGTCCCGGCGATGATGTCCGTCAGGGCCTTGAGCGTCACCCCCTCCTCCAGGATGGTGACCTTCCCGGGCCGGTAGAAGTCCTCCACCCGCAACTCCTCCAGGATGTTCACCGTGGCGTCGCCCAGGTGCGCCGGGGACTCGAATTTGTTGTCCACCTGGTTTTCGTAGAGCTTCACCCGGCGGCAAAAGACCATGCACAGGGCCGAACACAGCATAAGCGGCGCCAAAAGCCCATAGCCCTGGGTGATCTCGCAGACCATGATGAGCGGCCCCACGGGCGCGCCCGCCACCCCCGAGAAAAAGGCCGCCATGCCCACCAGGGTGTAGCTGCCCGGCGTGGTCACCACCTCCGGCCACAGCCGGTGCCCGATCTGCCCCACGATGCCCCCGGCCGCCGCCCCGGCGAACAGCGTGGGGGCGAACATGCCGCCGCTTAGGCCCGAGCCGATGGTCAGGGAGGTGGCCAGGGTCTTGCCCAAAAAAAGGGCCAGCAAAAAGGCCGGTCCCAGATCCCCCAGGATGGCCTTTTCCACCCAGCCGTATCCGGAACTCAGCGTCTGGGGGAAAAAAATCCCCAGAACGCCCATGCACACGCCGCCCAGGGCCGCCGTCAGCGGCAGGCCCAGGCGGGATTGCAGCGCCTCGAAGACCCGGTGCTTCATGAAAAAGAAGCTTCGCAGGTAGACCCAGGCCGCGCCGGAGCAAAAGACCGCCAAAAAGGCGTAGAGGGGCAGTTCCCGGATATCGGTGAAATGGTAGCTGGGGACGGTGAAGATGGCCCCCGAGCCGAAGAAAAGCGTGAAGATGGTGTAGGCCGTAACCGACGAGACCACGGCGGGCAGCACGGCCTCGGCCTCGAAGTCCTCGCGGTAGATGACCTCCACGGCCGTAAGCGCCCCGCCCAAGGGGGCCCGGAAAATGGCCCCCAATCCCCCGGCCGCCCCGGCCAGAAGCAGGATGCGCCGCTCCCGGGCCGAAAGCCCCAGCCGCTGGGCCAGATAGGCCCCCATGCCGCCGCCGAGTTGGGACATGGGGCCCTCGCTTCCGGCGCTTCCTCCGGTGGCCATGGTCGCGATGGCCCCGGCGGCGCGCAAAAAAAACACCCGGGGGCGGATGATGCCGCCGTGGCGGTGGAAGGCCTTGATCATGGCGTCCGTGCCGTCGGTGCCCGAGCGCAGGGATTCGGGGATCAGCCGGGTGAAGACGTAGCCGGTCACAAGACCCACGACGCCAAGGCCCAGGGGCAGAAGCCAGGGCCGGTAGGGTCCGGGCAGGGCATGGAAGAAATGGTCGCCGCCCGGCGAGAGCAGGTGGATGCCCACCGTGGCCACCAGGTAGAGTTGGCGTAAAAGCTCAAGGCTGGCGAAGAAGGCGCTGGCCAGGAGCCCGGAGGCGATTCCGGCGAGCAGTCCCAGAACCAGGCGGCGCACCGAGGCGGCGCGGCGCAGGCGGCGTAAAAGGATCCTGAGGCGGGGCAGGGACGCGCGCCTGGGCCGTGGCGTGGGGATGACGTTCATGGCCTGGGTAGGTGCGGCATGGGGTTCTCGCGGGGGGCGTCAGGCGATGCGGGCTTCCGGTTCGGCCAGGATGCGGCGGCCGATGCGGATGTCCTCGCGGATGCGGGCTGAGAGTTCCTCGACGCCGGAAAATTTGCGCTCCGAACGCAGGCGTTGCACAAAATGCACCCGGATGGGCTGGCCGTAGAGATCGCCGGTAAAATCCAGGAGATGGACCTCGATGGAGAGGGCGCCGTTGCCGAAGGTGGGGTTGTAGCCGATGTTGGTCACGCCCGGATGGATGCGTTCCCCCACGTCCACCCACACGGCATAGACCCCGGGCTTGGGAACCAGTTCGTCGGCCGGGGCCAGGTTGGCCGTGGGAAAGCCGAGGAGCCTTCCGCCCCGGTCGCGGCCACGCACCACCGTGCCGCGCACCTGATAGAAACGGCCCAAAAGGGGCTTGGCGTCCCAGACATCCCCGGCCTGGACCATGTCCCGGATGCGGGTGGAGCTGACCACCGCGCCGTCGATGATGACCGGCTCCAGGCGTTCCACGCAAAACCCGTATTTGCCGCCCAGGGCGGTCAAAAGCTCGAAGTTTCCCTTGCGGCCTTTGCCGAAGGCGTAGTCGTAGCCGATGATCATTTCCCGCATGCACAGGCCCGTGACCAGGTTTTCGCGTACGAAGTCTTCCGGGGCCAGGGCGGCCAGGGCCTTGGTGAAGGGCAGAAGCACGGCCACCTGGATGCCGCTTTGGTCCAACAGCTCCAGCTTTTGTTCGGTCAGGGTCAGAAGGGGCGGCTCGTTTTTCTCCAGGAGAACCCGCCGGGGATGGGGGTCGAAGGTTACGGCCACGCTGAGCATGCCCGTGGCGGCGGCGCGCTCCCGCACCCGGCGCAGGAGCCGGGCGTGGCCCATGTGGACGCCGTCGAAATTGCCGATGGTCAGGCAGGTGTCGGTGAGGGCGTCGTGGATGTCTTCGATGCTTCTGGCGACGATCATGGCCACATCCTTGGCGATGGCGGCTACGGGGCGTTGACGTCCGCCCTGGCGGCGTCAAAAAGAAAGTGGCCTCCAACAGGCCGTGGGGCTATTCGCGGTCGGTCCAGTCCATGACGTGATAGCCCATGGAAACCACGCCCCGCACGATGTCGTCCATGGCCCGGGCCAGGGTGGGCGTTTCCTCGGCGCGGTCCCGGGACATGCGCAGATACTTGACGTCGCCAAGCTGGGCCGCGAGGTCCGGAGGGAGCTCGGGGATCTCGTTTTTTTCCCTCGTGAAAAGGTACATCGATGGCGAGGCGATACTTCGATGAATCGCAAAACGCATAGTTTCCAAATCCTCTAATGCCGAAGGCGCGACACGAAAAAAGCTGCAAACGGCGGGTGGTTGCGGGATCGGCGCGTCCGCCGTACGGGGCCTTGCCCGGAAATCGAGGCGAACCGGCGCCGACCGTCCCGAAACGGCGAATCCATCGGACAGTGTCCGCCTCGAAGACGAAGCGGGCTTCCCCGGACCCGTATCCAACGGGAACGGGTGACGGGGGAGAGACACTATAAATGCCGGGCCGGTTTGGCAAGGGCTTCGAGACGATTTTTCCCGGCCGCCCCTGCCGGGACCGCAAGAAAAAGGCGGCCCTGGGGCTTTACAATCCCCGCCGCCGTTGTATTGTAAAAGGAATGGATCGGGCAGTCCTGCCCTGATCCGAACCGAGGCGAAGGAGGACCGCTGCGACACATTCGAGATGCCATAACGGCGAATCGAGTCGCCCCACGGCGCGCCGGGCGTAACCGACGGCGCGAAAAAAGCGGGGAAGCCCGCAAGCGGCGCGGCTAGGCCGTCCGGTAGATCCGGGCCGACGCATCGGACGGATGTTCGTCAAGGACGAGCCGGACGGAGACAAAGCCGCCTCCACGTTTCCAGGCAACAACGCAAACATGCCCCCGAAACCTGTCGTAACGAAGCGGCCTTGGTTTTGGCGTACAGTCAACGTGTGAGCGAAACAGAGTTCCATACGTCGAATACCGGACCTCGTCCCGGCCGCCAGGCCGGGGCGAGGTCTCGCGTCTGGGCGAGCTCTCCCCTGCAAGGTGAAAAATGATGACCAGTCAACTCAAGACCGCGCTCCTTCTGGGCCTCCTGACGGCCCTGGTCCTTTTTATCGGGCAGGCCATGGGCGGCAGGGGCGGCCTGTACATCGCCTTTGTCTTCGCCCTGGTGATGAATGTGGGCAGCTACTGGTTTTCGGACAAGATCGTGCTGTCCATGTACCGGGCCAGGGAGCTTTCCCCCCAGGATTCCCCCGGCCTGCACGCCATGGTCGGGGAACTGGCCCATAACGCGGGCATCCCCAAGCCCAAAATCTATCTCATCCCCCAGGAGGCCCCCAACGCCTTCGCCACGGGGCGAAATCCCGAACACGGCGTGGTGGCGGTGACGGCCGGGATCATGCGCCTTCTGACCCCGGAGGAGTTGCGCGGGGTGCTGGCCCACGAACTGGGGCACGTCAAAAACCGGGACATCCTGGTGCAGACCGTGGCTGCGGTGCTGGGCGGGGTGGTCATGATGCTGGCCAACATGCTGCAATGGGGGGCGATCTTCGGCGGCGGCCGGAGCGACGAGGAGGGCGGCGCCAATCCCCTTGCGGCCATCGCCCTGGCCATCTTGGCCCCCATCGCGGCCATGCTGATCCAGATGGCCATTTCCCGGTCCCGGGAATACCTGGCCGACGCCACGGGGGCGCAGATCTCCGGGCAACCCCTGGCCCTGGCCTCGGCCCTGTCCAAGATCGAGGGCTACGCCAGGCAGATTCCCATGCAGGGGGCCAATCCGGCCACGGAAAACATGTTCATCGTAAGCCCCTTCTCGGCCGGAGCGGCCGCCAACTGGTTCAGCACCCATCCGCCCACGGCCGAACGCATCCGCCGCCTGCGCGAGATGGCGGCGCGGTAGGGAAGGCGCGTATCCTACGACGCTTTTTGCCGCACGGCGTAGTACGCCACAGGGATCAGTAAAAGCGAGAAGGCCGTGGAGGCCAAAAGGCCGAAGATCAGCGCCCAGGCCAGCCCGGAAAAGATCGGGTCCAGGGTGATGGGCCAGGCCCCGAGCATGGTGGTCAGGGCCGTCAGCGCGATGGGCCGCAGGCGGATGGCCCCGCTTTGCAGCACCGCCTCCCGCAACGCCATGCCCTGGCGCATGGATTCGTCCACGAAGTTGATCAGCACCAGGGAGTTGCGGATGACGATGCCCCCCAGGGCGATCATCCCGATCATGCTGGTGGCCGTGAAAAAAACCGGATCGCCGTAGCCGCCCACCGTCTTCCCGAACAGGGCGTTCAAGAGCCAGAATCCGGGCATAATCCCCAGAAGCGTCAGCGGGATGGCGGTCATGAGCAGAAGCGGCAGGGAAAACGACTTGGTTTCGATGATCAGCAAAATATAGATGCCAAGCAGCGCCGCACCAAACGCGATGCCCAAATCGCGGAAAACGTCCACGGTGATCTTCCATTCCCCTTCCCCGGCGAAATCCACCTCGATGCCCTTTCGCGGCGGATCGGCCGCCAGACGGTCCTTCAGGCCGAACACGGCCTCGGCCGGGGCCCGTCCGGCGGTCTCGCCGAACACGTAGGCCACCCGGCGCATGTTCTTGTGCAGGATGGGCTGGTCCTCGGAAACAGGCCGGAACTGCCCCAACTCGGCCAGGGGCGCAATCTTGCCCGCATCGGTCTTGACCGGGATGCGCTCCAGGGCGGTCAGCGACGAGCGTTTTTCCCGGGGCAGGACAAGCCTCGCCACCAGCGGCCGGCGTTCGCCCGGTTCATGCAGCGTGGCCGGGGTGGCCCCGGACATGGCCAGGGCGAGGCTGGCGTTCACGTCCTCGGCGGCGACCCCGTGCAGGGCCGCCTTTTCCTTGTCCAAAAAGAAGTTGATGCGCTCGCGCGGGGTCTGGGTGGAGTCGAACACGTCGGTGATGCCCGGTTCGTCGCGGAAAAGCCCGTGCAGCCCCAGGGCCGATTCGATGAGCATCTCGTAGGGCATGTCCGGCGCGCCGTAAACCTCGGCCGCCACGGTGGCTACCACGGGCGGTCCAGGCGGCGTCTCCACCAGCCGCATCCTGGCCCCGTGCCGGGCCGCCAGGGCCTCCAGGCCGCTACGCAGGCGCAACACGATGGCGTGGCTTTGCATGTCGCGCTGGTCCTTATGCAAAAGATTCACCCGGATGTCGGCCTGGTTCGAGTCGCCGCGCAGATAATATTGGCGCACCAGGGCGTTGAAATCCATGGGCGAGGCCGTGCCCACGTAGCTGACGAAGGTGGTGACCTCGGGCACGGCGCGCAGGAAGGTCTCGAAATCGCGAACGGCCCGATCCGTGCTCTCCAAGGTCGATCCCTCAGGCAGATCGAGCACGATCTGGAATTCGTTTTTGTTGTCGAAGGGCAGCATTTTGAGCGGCACGCGTCCCGTGGCGGCCAACAGCAGGGCGGCCAGAAGGAGCCCCGTCACCGTGGCCGCAAGACCCAGCCGTCTGCCGCGCGAGTCCAGAAACGGGGCCACCATGCGGCGGTACATCCGCCCCAGGCGGCTGTTGACGGCCTTGTCCTCGGGAGAGGGCGGGGCGGCCGGGGACGGCGGCGCGGACTCCGGGGCATGGGCCGGGGGCTCGGCTTCCGCAGACGGCGCGGCCGTTGTCCCGTCGTTTCCTTCAGGCGGCGCCATGGCTGCCCGGACGGTTTCCAGGGGCGATGCATCGCCCAGGCCTGCGTCAGCCCGGACCCCGGCGGCTGCGGACACGGGGAGCGGGGCGTCGTCGGGCAGGTCGGGCAGGGGCGATTTGCCGCGCAAAAGCACATACGACAGCCAGGGAACCACGGTCAGGGCCGCAACCGTGGAGAAGCCCACGGCCAGGGGCACGTTGGCGGCCATGGGGGCCATGTAGGGGCCCATCATGCCGGTGATGAAATAGAGCGGCAGAAAGGACACCACGATGGCCAGGGTGGACATGATCACCGGCGGCAGCACCTCGCGCACCGCAAAAAGCGTGGCCCGCCGGGGCGGCAGGCGACCGGCCAGGATGTGGCGCTGGATGTTGTCCACGTTGACGATGGGGTCGTCCACCACCAGTCCCAGGGACAGGATCAGGGCGAAGAGCGTCACCCGGTTGATGGTGTAGCCAAGCAGCATGTTCACGAAAAGGGCCAGGGCGAAGCTGACCGGCACGGACAGCGCCACCACCATGGCCTCGCGGCGGCCCATGGTCAGGGCCAGAAGGATGACCACCGTGAGCAGGGCCTCGGCCAGGGACCAGATCAAATCCGTGACCTTTTCCTGGGCCGTTTCGCCGTAGTTGCGGGTGACCTCCACCGTGACCCCGTCCGGCAGGATGGTCTTTTTCAGGGCCGCCGTTCGGGCCAGGATGTCGTCGGCCACGGCCACGGCGTTGGTGCCCTTTTTCTTGGCCAGGGCCAGGGTCACGGCCGGACGCGGCTGTCCGGGCTCTTCGCCAAGGCGCGTCGCCTGGGCGTCGGAGACGCCGCGCCGGGTGTAGGTCGCGATCTCCTCGGGGCCGTCTTTCACCTCGGCCACGTCGCGCAGGTAGATCGGGCGGCCCTGATGCACCCCGACCACCAGATCGCCCGCCTCCCGGGCCGAACGCAGGAACGAATCCGCCGTGAGGGCGAATTCGCGGTTTTGGGCGTCGAATTTCCCGGCCCGCACGGACATGTCCGCGCGTTTGAGGGCGTCGGCCACCTCAAGCGGCGTCAGCTCCATGCCCGAAAGCCGTTCCGCGTCGAGCTCCACCCGAATCTCCCGGGCCAGCCCGCCGACCAGGGTCAGCTTGGAGATGTCCGGCGTCTCGGTCAGGCGCGCAAAAAGCTCCTCGCCCATGCGCCGAAGATCATATTCGTCGTAGCGCGGCGAGGACAGGGTCAGGGTCACGATGGGCACGTCGTCGATCTCGACCGGCCGCACCAGCCAGTCCTTGACGATGGGCGGCACGAGATCCTGGTGCATCATGATGGTGTTGTGCAGCTTGACCAGGGACGAGTCCTGATCCTGCCCCACGAAAAAGCGCACCGTGACCACGGCCGTATCGGGCCGGGACACGGAATAGACATATTCCACGCCGTCGATCTGCCACAACAGCCGCTCCAGCGGCGTGGCCACCAACTGTTCGATCTCCACAGCCGAGGCCCCGGGGGCGCTGACCACCACGTCGGCCAACGGCACCGTGATCTGGGGCTCCTCCTCGCGCGGGGTGAGAAGCACCGCCGCCACCCCCAGGCACATGGAAAAAATGATGAACACCAGGGAAATGCGCGTTTCGAGAAACACCCGGACCACGGCCGGAATGAATCCGCCGGGGCGCCCTGGGTCGGGTGATCGGGACGTTGGTTGCTGGTTCATGGCGTCTTGGGGAGTGCCTCGGGTTTATCGGTCGCCATTTTGGACAAGCAGGGTCTCGCCGCCGGAAAGTCCGGAGAGGATTTCCACGTTTCCGCCGTCCAAGGCCTGGCCGGTCTTCACCGCATAGGTCCGGGCCACGCCGCCGTCCAGGATCGTGACCATCTCCAACTGGCCTACCCGGCGCACGGCCGCGCGCGGGACGACCACGGCCTGGCGCGATCCCATGGGGATGAACAGGCGTCCGAACATGCCCGGAAAAAGCCCCGGCGTCTCGGGCAGGGCGGCCTTGACCAGAAAGGTGCGGGTCAGGGGATCGGCCGTGGGCACGATTTCCTCGATCTCGGCGGTCAGCCCGGCAGCCGCCCCCGTGGCCGGGACATCGCCGGTCAGTCCGGGGTCCACGCCCGGCACGGCCAGGGCCGCGACCCGAACCGGAAAGACGTCTCCCGGCTTGACCCGGGAGATCAGCCCCTCGCGCACCAGGGCCTCCAGGCGCAGGGCCCGGCCCGTGTGCAGCACCAGAAGCGGCTTGCCCGGAAAGGCCAGATCGCCGGGTTCGGCCTGGCGTTTGACCACCTCGCCCGCCGCCTGGGCGTGGATTTTGGCGTGCCCGGCGGCCAGGTTGGCCTCTTCCAGGGCCTTCTCGGCCTGGGCCGCCTGTCCCTCGGCGGCCTCAAAGCCGTCCCGGGCCTGCACCAGGGCGCTTTGGGCATGCAAAAACTCGGCCTCGGTACGGTCCATCTCCTGGGCCGTGACCGTGTGCGAGGCAAAAAGGGTTTTGATGCGCTGGTAGTTGGCCTGGGCGTTGTCGAAGGCCGCCTTGGCCGAGGCGATGCCCTCCCGGGCCTGGTTCCGGGTGGCCCGGGCCGAGGTCAGGGCCTGGTTGGACCGTTCGGCCCGGGCCGCCAACTCCCGGTCGTCCAGGACCACCAGCAGTTCGCCCTTTGCCACGTTCTGGCCGGGACGGACCTTGATGTCCACGATCTTGGCCTGCACCTGGGCCTCCACCGTGGTCTCGGTCTTGGGCCGGATGGTGCCCACGGCCTCATACCATTCCGTGATGTCCCGCAATTCGGCCGTGACCTGGCGACCCGCAGGAACCACGTCCGTACCTTGGGCCGCGACCCAGGCGGTCGGCGAAAGGGTGCAGCACAACATGGCCAGAAAAAGCGCGGCGCGGGCGGCGGAATATGGCATGGGGCGTTCCCCGGGGCTGTGGTTCGATGGGTTTTCCTGCATGGCCTCAACCTATCACGCCTTGGGGCGGGGGAAAAGGGCGGGTGGATTTCCCAGTGAAACCTCGGGGAATGCGGATATCGGGTCGGGCTGTCGCGCCAGGACGGCGGCTGGCGGGGAACCCCTTGTCACGGTGGAGATTTTTGGCATAGCATACTGTCGCGTTGCGTGTATTGAGAAAACGTTGGCATTCGGCCCGGCTGGCCGGGCCACGCCCTGAAACCCTCACCCGGGAGGTTCCCCATGGGCAAGGAAGCGCTTATCATGATGGTCAAGGATAAGGCCGGACTGGACGACAAGGCCCAGGCTGCGGCGGCCGTGGACGCCATCCTGAACGCCGTGCGCGAGGAACTGGCTGCGGGCGGTTCGGTCTCCCTGAAAAATTTCGGGACGTTTTCCGTCGTTGCCCGGGCCGGACGCACCGGCAAGAATCCGCGCACCGGCGAACCCCTGGTCATTGCGGCCTCCAAGTCCGTGAAGTTTTCCCCCGGCAAGGAAATGAAAGAGGCCGCCATCGCCTCGGCCCAGGAATGGGGCGACTCCCACTGGCTCGATTACCGCCTGCTGGCCCGCACCGTGGAAACCCAGCTCAAGGAGATCAAGGACGCCCTGGCCAAGCGCGGCGTGGGCACGGACAAGCTTCAGTCGCTCTACGACGATACCTCCGCGCGGCTCAAGGAACTGTCCGTGGGCGGCGGACAGGCCTTCCAGGAAATGCGCAAAGGGTTCAGCGCCGCCTTCGCCGAACTGCGCGAGGCCTTCAAGAAAGCCGTGGATAGATTTTAATATTATCGGGGCTGCCGCCCCGTACCCCGCCCGGGGGAAATCATTTCCCCCGGACCCCC
>NZ_JAZHDB010000032.1:0-7098 GCF_036584575.1 Desulfolutivibrio sp. | reverse complement strand
AGGACGGGCAAAAGCGCGGTCTCGGCGGCCAGGGAGGTCCACAGGACGCCAAACAGCCACACAGCCGTCGGGCGCAGCCGCTCGGGCAGGGGCAGCCGGGCGAAGACGGCCATGCCCAACGGCCAGAACACGGCCAGTCCGGCCACGGCCAGGGCCGAGAGCTGGAGCCGGATATCGAATACCGACAGGGGGGAGGCGGCCACGATGAGCGCCAAGGCCAGAAACAGGCCGTCCAGCAGGATGCGCGGCCGGTCGAGCAGGATCAAAAAGCCGAAGCAGGCGAACATGAGCGCCGCCCGCACCAGGGACGGGGTGGCCCCGCCCAGCCAGACGTAGCCGCAAACCAGGGGCGCGGCCAGAAGCACCGCAAGCTTTTGCCGGGGCAGGCGCAAAAATATCCCGGGTCGGATGCGTCCGGCGATCCAGGCCAGAAGCCAGCCCAGGGCGGCCACATAGCCCACGTGCATGCCCGACAGGGCCAGGGCGTGGGCCAGGGAGGCCCGGCGCACCAGATCCATGTCCGTAGTCGTCAGTTCCGAGCGGTCCCCGGTCAAAAGGGCCAACAGCATGGCCCCGCCGGGCGTGGGGCGCGGGGCCGGGGCCAGTTCCTCCTGATCGGGAGGAACGTAAGCGGCGCGGCCGGTTCCGGAGAGGCCCGCACCAGCCGGGGCGGCCTTCTCCGGAGGCCTGTCCGGGTGGGGAGGCGCGGGATCGCGCCCTGGCGCGTTGCCCTGCCCTGGCATGGTTCCCTGGGGCGGCCTGTCCGTACGGGCCTGCCCTGTCGTGCGTCCCGGCGCGCTCCCCTGTCCGGGCGCGGCAATCGCGCCGGGGTCGTCCGTCGGGGGCGGCGTCACGGCGTCCAGGATGGAGCGTCGCACGTTTTGGCGCACATCGCGCCACGGGCTGTCCGAGGCCTTGAGCAGGATCGGCTGGTCGCCCCGGGCATAGGTGCGAAAAAAAATGTCCTCCAGGCGGCGGGCGAAAACCGTGTCAAAGCCCCCGGGATTGCGGAAGCCGGTGACCGGCCGCACCCGGGCGGCCAGGGCCAGGGTGTCGCCCGGGGCGGGCCGCCAGGCGGGGCGGTCCCAGGTGAGCAAAAGGCGTCCCGGCAGGGTGACGGGCCGCCGGGCGGCGTGGGCGTCTTTCGGATCGGCCTTTGCCGGGGGTGGCGTCAGACGGGGGTCGTCCAGGACCACGGACAACCGGTCCCCGGGCAGGGGGGTGACCGAGGCCGCCGTCCCGACCACCACCGTGCGCGTTCCGGTCAGGACATCCCGGGGCGTGCGCCCGGGAGGGTCCGGCAGGGCCAGGGCCGCCACCCCCAGGCCCAGGCCAAAGGCCAGGGGGGCCAGGGCCAGCGTTTTGTGGCCGGTTCGCGTGGCCAGGGCCAAAAGGGCCGTGGCCAAAAGGGCCGCCACGGCCGCCTGGGGGACGCGCAGGGCCAGGATGCCGCACACGGCGCATACGAAGAGGATCTGCCAGGGCAGGAGCGGGGTTTGGCGATGGCCCATGGTGGGGCATGGTGGGCAAAATCGGAAGGGGCGTCAATGGCTGCCCCGAGCGGCTGCCCCGTGCGCCTCGGAGGGCGCCTGAGAGCCCCGGTCGGAGCTGACATGTGCCGCCGGTTGCCCGGTATCTCAGGGAAAGCCGCCGGAGGTCCGGGAATGTCCGGATGGCCGCCGCCTTTTCGTCATGACAGGGGAAACGGGATGGGCTATACATGGCGATCCATGAAAGTCTCCGGAGGCATCCCATGACCCGTCTGCTGGCCCTGGCCATCCTATGCGCAACTGTTGTCGCCTGCGGGCCCGTGCGGCCCCTGACCGATTCCGAGGTCTACAGCTTCTGCCTTATGGGCGGTTCCATGGTGGACGACACCTGCGACTCGGAGCAGGACATCTGCAACGCCTACCGCGATGTGGTGAGCATGCCCTATCCCGGACTCAACCCGTGCCTGGATGCCTGCAACGCGGCCTATGAGAGGTTGATCCGGGTGCAGTACGTCGGAAATTGCTTTTCACGCATAAATAATGGCCAGGATCTCTGCATCCAGTATTGCCGCCGCGAGTATCCGAAGCCGTGACGCCGCCCGCCAAAGCCGCCCCCCCCCGCCCGGGGCGGCATCGGCCCAAGATGGCGCGTCATGATCTGAATTCTGAATGAGGACGCCGCCGTGCGCTGGCGCGCCGCCCCACGGCCGGATTTGGTGCAACGTCAAACGTGACAAGGAGTGCCCATGGCCGCCAAGAAGATTCTCATGCTGGTTGGGGATTACGTGGAAGACTACGAGGTGATGGTTCCGTTTCAGATGCTCCTCATGGTGGGCCATACGGTCCATGCCGTGTGCCCGGGCAAAAAGGCCGGGGATACGGTGCGCACCGCCATCCACGATTTCGAGGGCGACCAGACCTACAGCGAAAAGCCCGGCCACAACTTCGGCATCAACTTCGACTTCGACGCCGTGGACCCGGCAGCCTACGACGCCCTGGTCATCCCCGGCGGCCGGGCCCCGGAGTACATCCGCTTAAATGACCGGGTCCTCGAGATCACCAAGCATTTCGCCGCCGCCAAAAAGCCCATCGCCGCCGTGTGCCACGGCCAGCAGGTGCTGGTGGCCGCCGATGTGGTGGCGGGCAAGACCTGCATGGCCTATCCGGCCGTCAAGCCGGACATCCTGCGGGCCGGGGGCGCCTATCACGAGGTCAACGCCACCTATTCCAACGCCATAACCGACGGCAACCTGGTCACGGCCCCAGCCTGGCCCGCCCATCCCGAATGGATGCGGCAGTTTTTGATCCTTTTGGGCTCGAAGATCGAGGCCTAGGCCTTCCCCCCCTGAATGCATCCGTCTGCGGCGCGATCCGGCCCATCGGATCGCGCCGCACAATTGCCGTTTGCTTTCGGCCCGGGGCATGGTAAAAGCCCCCGTGGGGACGGAAGGAGCAGGCGGCCCGGTTCGACGGGCTTTACGCGTTGCGTGGGCTTGCGGCCGTCCCAAAGGACACGCCCGAATGAATCAAATGTCCAGGATATCCTTGCGAAATGGTCGCACCCGCCTGCCGAAGATGAACAAGAATCGGCTGCTTCTGCTTTTTTCCTTCGTGCTTTTCAGCGTGGCCGCCTATTTCGTCATCGACCACCTGACCGACGACTCCCTGGCGGTCAAACTCAAAAAGACCACGGCCTTTGTCGAAGAGGTCCACGAGCAGAAAAACGTCCTGACCATCGTCACCTCGCAGGGTTTTTTCGTGGTGGACCCCGGCCTTCAGTCCGAAAAGTTCAAAAACATCTCGGAGTTCTTCAAAAAGGCCATGCAGGACGGCTCGCCCGTGCGCATCGACTACAAGGACGTGGGCACGGACAAGGTCATCGAAAACGTGTTCTACCGCGCCGAGTCCAACAAGTTCGGCAAGATCAACTCCCTGAAATAATCCCGTTCCCCTGACGTTCCCCGACCTCGTCGGCCGTGCCGCTTTCGCCCCCCCTGGGACCGGACCCGTTGCGCCTGCCCACCAGGCACAGGGACAGGTAGTGCGGGGCGTCCGGAACCTGATCCAGGCCGCGCCACACCTGTTCGCCGTCGATGCCCAGGCGCGTGGCGAAGACCGTCTGCCCGTCGCGGCCCGCCCGGCGCAGCATCTCCCGGATGTCCGGGAAGTTGCGGTAGGCCTTTAAAATCACCGCCCGATCCGCCGTGCCCAAAAGCGCCTCCAGGCGCGCCGCGTCGCCCACCCCGGACAGGATCAGCAGGTTCTCCCCGGACTCGGCCAGGATCTCGCCCGAGGCCGCCGCCGCCGCCTGATACGAGGTGATGCCCGGCACGATGCATACCCGGGCCCCGGGCGCAAGCGCCCGCAGCCGGGGCAGCAGATAGCCGAAGGTGCTGTACAGCAGGGGATCGCCCAGGGTGATGAAGGCCGCATCCCGGCCGCTTTCCAGGATGTCCGCCGTCTGGCGGGCGTTTTTCTCCCAGGCCGCGTCCAGCACGTCCTGATCCCGGGTCATGGGAAATCCCAGGCGCACCACCTGGGCCCCCGGCCGCAGGTGCGGCGACACGATGGCCTGGGCCAGGGAATAGTCGTTTTTGGTGGAGGAGGCGGCCAGAATCACCTCCACCTGTCCCAGGATGCGCGCCGCCTTAAGCGTCAAAAGCTCCGGGTCGCCGGGGCCCGCGCCGATGCCGTAAAGCATGCCCAGGCTCATGGCCTGCCCCCCGCCGCAGCGCAACGTTCCGGAAAAAGCAGCCGGGCCAGATCCTCCACTCCCGCCACGCCCTCCGGTCCCGGGCGGCTCAATCTGCGGCCCGTGAACACCGCCGTGCGCCCGGCCGCAACCGCCGTTAGCCCCGTAAAATGCGGCCGCTCGGCCAGGGCCGTGGGGGCCGGGTTCATGGGCCCCTGTTCCACCACATAGACATCGGGATCGATCCGCACCAGTTCCTCCTCGCCAATCCTGGCCACCCGGCTGGACGCCTCCGGCACAAGCCTGCCTCCGGCCCGGGCCACGGCGTCGGCAGCCATGGAGTCCTTCCCGGCGGCCAAAAGATTGGGATAACGCAATTCCACAAAAACCGTGGGCCGCTTGTCGGCCCCGGCCACCATTTCAGCCACCCGGTCCAGACGCTGCCGCAGCCCGTCCACGAACCGCGCCGCCGCCTCCGGTTCTCCCGTCAGCGCCCCGAGCCGTCCGGCCATGGAAAAAAGCCCCTCGAAATCGCGTACGTCGAAGACGGCCACGGCAATGCCCAGGCGCCGGATGGCCGCCGCCGCCTCAAGCGATTCCCCCCGCCCGGCGATCTGCACCACCAGATCCGGCTTTTGCGCCAAGACCAGCTCCAGATTCGGGCGCATATGGGTGCCGATGCTCGGAAGCTTGGCCACCTCGGCCGGTTCCCGATCCGCGTCCGTGCGCGCCGCCAAAAGTCCCGAAAGCCCCATGCCGCACAGCGTCTCGGTCGCCGCGCCGGTCAGGGCGATCACCCGCCGTGCCGGGCGCTGCAAAACCACCCGCTCCCCGAAGTCGTCCGTGACCTCAACCCCGGCCCGGGCCGCTCCCGCCGCCAGCACCAAAACCGCCGCCATGGCCGGGAACCACCACGCCCTGCGGCGCGCCCGTGACCGGATGGGCAAAGACATGAAACGTCGTCTCATAGGCCTCTTCCACTATCTCGCGGGTGAAGACCGTCCGCGTGGGACCGTCGGCCAGCACCCGGCCGTTTTTTAAAAATATCAGCCGGTCGCAGTACAGCGCCGCCAGATTCAGATCATGCACGGCCGACACCACCGTGAGCCCGGCCGCATTTTTCTCCCGAAGAAGATCATGCATGGCCGCTTTCCGGCCCACGTCCAGGTTCGCCGCCGCCTCATCCAGAAGCAAAACGTCCGTGCCCTGGGTGAGCGCCCGGGCCAGAAGCGCCGTCTGAAATTCCCCCCCGGACAGGGCCGTGGTCTGCCGATCAGCCAGGGGAGCTATCCCGGTCTCCTCCATGGCCCTAAGCGCCGCCGCGCGGTCCTGCGGCCCGTACGCCCCTAAAAGCGACAGGTACGGATAGCGCCCCAAAAGCACCAGCGAGGTGACCGTCAATCCCGGAACCGGCCCGGCCCGCTGCGGCACAGCCGCCACCATCCCGGCCCGCTGCCTTGGCCGTAAACCCCCGATGTCGCAGCCCCCGATGCGCACCACCCCCGCCGTGGGCGTCAGCACCCCGGACAGCACATGCAAAAGCGTGGTCTTGCCGCTGCCGTTTGGACCCAGAAGCCCCGTCATCTCGCCCCGGGCAATGCGCAAATCCAGACCGCAAAGCACCTCCCGGCCGCCGTATCCGGCCCGAAGCCCGCAGCATTCGATCATGCGCCGCCCCCGGCCTTTCTTCTCAGCAAAAACAGGAAAAAAGGTCCGCCCAGAAGCGCCGTCACCACCCCCACGGGCAGCTCCGCGCCGCCCGGCAAAATCGTGCGGGCTACGATGTCCGACCACACCACAAGCGTGCCTCCCAAAAGTCCGGAGACGGCCAAAAGCCTCCGGCTCGAGGCCCCAAAGGCCATGCGCGCCAGATGCGGCGCCGCCAGCCCCACAAACCCGATCACGCCGCAGACCGAAACCGCCGCCCCGGCCATGATGCTGGCCGCCGCCAAAAGCCGCACCCGCACCCGGGCCGCGTCCACCCCCAACTGCATCGCCTGCGTCTCGCCCAGGGCCAGCACGTCCAATTCCCGGGAATAGCGCCACACCACCAGCGTCCCCAACCCGAAATACGGCAGATACAGCCAGACGTCCGCCGCCCCGCGGCCCTGGAAGCCGCCCATGATCCAAAACACGATGCTGGCCGTGGATTCCTCGTTGAGCGCCTTGAAAAGTGAAATGCACGCCGACAGAAACGCCGAAACCACAATCCCGGCCAAAACCAAAGTCTCCCGCGATGCGCCTCCCGAACGCCGCGACAGCATAAGCGCCGCCGCCAAGGCCAAAAGCGATCCGGCCAGGGCGCATAACGGGATCACCGAAAGTCCCGGAAAAATCGCCGCGCCCGCCCAACCCAGGTTCCACCCCATCCCCAGGGCCACGGCCGCCCCAAAGGCCGCGCCGCCCGAAACCCCCAGCGTAAACGGCTCGGCCAACGGATTGCGCAGCACGCCCTGAAACGCCACCCCGGACATGGCCAGACCCGCGCCCACCAGCCAGGCCAAAATCACCCGGTACAACCGCATCTGCACCACAACCGTCACCAAGGCCGGATCATACTCCCGCCCGCCCGCCAATATCCCCAGCACCGCACCCCACGGCGCCGGATACGGCCCGGCCAGACAACCGGCCACGACCGATACCGGAACCGCCAGCACCATGGCGATGGACAATAGACGCGACATGGCTCTCCTTGCATCGGGGCTGTCGCCCCGCGTGGCGATCGGGGCTGCCGCCCCGTACCCCGCCCGGGGGGAATCATTCCCCCCGGACCCCCCGTCACCGTGGCGTTGCCCCGGCCGCGTCGCGGCCGGGGCAACGCCACGGAAACGCGGTTTTCCAGGCGGCATCGATCCTCCCGGCCAGGGGACAGGCCCTTGCGCCAGGGATTCGCGGCGGCCCCGGCCCGGAATGCGC
>NZ_JAZHDB010000031.1:0-7174 GCF_036584575.1 Desulfolutivibrio sp. | reverse complement strand
ACAAGACCGCCAACGAGATCTTCGACACCATGGAGAAGTTCGCGGCCTACGGCTTTATTCTTCCTTCTTGCGGGTCTTGATGCCCAATTCACGCAACTGGTTGGGGGCCACGGTATTGGGGGCGTCGGTCAACAGACAGGCCGCCTTCTGGGTCTTGGGGAAGGCGATGACGTCCCGAATGGATTTGGCCCCGCATAGAAGCATGATAATGCGGTCCAGGCCGAAGGCAATGCCGCCGTGGGGCGGCGTGCCATGTTCCAGGGCGCGCAGGAAGAAGCCGAACTTTTCGGAGGTCTCGGCCTCGTCAAGACCCAGGGCGGCGAACATGCGGCGCTGGGCCTCGGGGGTGTGGATGCGGATGGAGCCGCCGCCGATCTCGTAGCCGTTTAAGACCAGGTCGTAGGCCCGGGCCAGGGCCTTTTCCGGGGAGTGGGCCAGGAGGTCCAGGTGCCCGGGCGCGGCCGAGGTGAAGGGATGGTGTCGGGCCGCGAAGCGTTTGGCCTCGGGATCGTATTCGAAGAGCGGGAAATCGGTGATCCACACCGGGGCGTAGGTCTCCTCGGGGATGAGATGGAAACGTTCGCCGAGTTTTAAGCGCAGGTAGCCCAGGGCGGTGTTGACCATGTCCGCCGGGCCGGCCTGGAAGAACACGATGTCGCCGACCTCAAGGGAGAGTTCCTTGGCCAGGCCCTCGCGCTCGGCCTCGGAGAGGAACTTGGCGAAGGGCGACTGCCACTCCTCGGGCTTGATTTTGATCCAGGCCAGCCCTTGGGCCCCGTAGATTTTGACGTATTCCGTCAGGTCGTCGATCTCCTTGCGGGAGAGCTCTCCGCCGCCGGGCACGCGCAGGCCCTTGACCAATTCGGCCTTGGCGAAGACCCGGAAGCCCGAGTCACGCACCACATGGGTCACGTCTTTCAGTTTCAGGTCGAAGCGGATGTCCGGCTTGTCCAGGCCGTAGTCGGCGATGGCCGTGGCGTAGGTCATGCGCGGGAAGGGCGAGGGCAGTTCGACGCCTGCGGCGTCGCGGAAGATGCCCATGACCATGCCCTCGGCCATCTCCATGACCTGGGGCTCGTCCACAAAGGACATTTCAATGTCGATCTGGGTGAATTCCGGCTGGCGGTCGGCGCGCAGATCCTCGTCCCGGAAGCAGCGCACGATCTGGTAGTAGCGGTCCATGCCGGACATCATGAGCATCTGTTTGAAAAGCTGGGGCGACTGGGGCAGGGCGTAGAACGAGCCCTGGTTGACCCGGCTGGGGACCAGGAAGTCGCGCGCGCCTTCGGGGGTGCTTTTGGTCAGGATGGGGGTTTCGACCTCCAAAAATCCCAGACCGTCCAGGTACCGGCGCACGCTCATGGAGGCCTTGTGCCGGGCCAGGAAGTTGGCCGCCAGCTTGGGGCGGCGCAGGTCCAGGTAGCGGTATTTCAGGCGCAGGGATTCGGCGGCGTCGGTACGGTCCTCAATGGGGAAGGCCGGGGTGGCGGCGGTGTTCAAAAGCTTGAAGTCGGAAACCACCACCTCGATCTCGCCCGTGGCCATGCTCGGGTTGACCATGCCCTCGGGCCGGGCGCGCACCAGGCCTGTGATGGCCAGCACGTATTCCACGCGCAGATCATGGGCCTTGTCGTGGGCGGCCGGGGCGTCGTCCGGGGAAAACACCACCTGGGTGAGCCCCTTGCGGTCGCGCAGGTCGATAAAGATCAGCCCGCCGTGGTCGCGGCGGTATTGGGCCCAGCCCATGAGCGTCACGGTCTGGCCGATGGCGGCCTTGGTCAACTGGCCGCAGGAATGGGTGCGCCGCCAGTCGCCCAGGTCGTCAAGCAGGGCGGTTTCACGGGGGAGGGCGTCGCTCATGGTGTGCATGCTCCGTATGGTCTGTCGCGGGGTCGCGGGTTTGGTTGTGGTTTGGTTGCGGTTCGTTGGGTGTTTAGCCTGGCAGCCCTTGCGGTCGGCCGATCCGGGCGGCGAAGAAGTCGGCCAGGGCGTCCATGGGCACGGCGGACTGGGCGCCGTCGGCCAGATCCTTGACCTGGACCACGCCCTGGACCAGTTCGGTCTCGCCCAGGATCAGGCACAGCCGCGCGCCCAGGCGTCCGGCGCGGCGCAGGCCGCTTTTGGCGCTGCCGGGACGGTACGGCGTCTCGCCCCGATATCCCAGGCGGCGCAGGGACTGGGCCATGAGCAGGGCGGGCTCAAGGGCGGCGGGGTCGAGGATGGCCACGTCGAAGTCGGGTTTTGCGTCCGGCAGGCCGGAAACCAGAAGCGCCAGCCGCTCCATGCCGCAGGCGAAGCCGATGCCCGGGGTGTCCGGGCCGCCCAGATCGGCCACCAGCCCGTCGTAGCGGCCCCCCCCGGCGATGGAGGACTGGGCCCCGATGTCGTCGGAGACGATCTCGAAGGTGGTGCGTACGTAGTAGTCCAGGCCGCGCACCAGGCGGGGGGCCAGTTCATAGGCCATCCCGGCCGCGTCCAAAAGGCCCTTGACCGCGTCGAAGTGATCCAGGCAGTCGGGGCACAGGTAGTCCGTGATTTTGGGAGCGTCCAGGGTCAGTTCCCGGCAGCCGGTCACCTTGCAGTCGAGGACGCGCAGGGGATTGATGAGCTTGCGGCGCAGGCAGTCCTCGCACAGCTTTTCCTTGTGCATGCCGCGCAAAAAATCCCGCAGGGCGTCGAGGTAGATGGGGCGGCACTGGCGGCAGCCCAGGGAATTGAGCTGGGTGACGGTGTTCGTGATGCCCAGATCGGTGAGAAAGTGGTCGAGCATGATGAGCATTTCCGCGTCCAGGGCCGGTTCCGGGGAGCCCAGGGCCTCCACGTCCACCTGGTGGAACTGGCGCATGCGTCCCTTTTGGGGCCGCTCGTAGCGGAACATGGGGCCGTGGGCGAAGAGCTTGGCCACGCCCTCTGAGGCAAAGCACTTCTGCTCCACGTAGGCCCGCAAAAGCCCGGCCGTGGCCTCGGGCCGAAGCGTCAGGGAACGGCCCTTGCGATCCGGGAAGGTGTACATCTCCTTTTGCACTACGTCGGTCTGTGCGCCGATGGACCGGGCGAAAAGCTCGGTGCGCTCCAAAAGCGGGATGCGGGCCTCGCGGTAGCCGTAAAGGGCGAAGACCCGGGCGGCGGTGCGTTCGATGTGGGAGAAGACGTCGCTTTCCGGTGCGAACAGGTCTGCGAAACCTTTGATTTTTTGAATTTTGTCCATGGGTTCCGATCGCTTGGGAGGGTATGGCGCGTACGCCGTCAAAAAAGAAGAAAAATGTTAGTCGCAACCGGGTCGATTGTCAAAAGGCAGTGTCGGGATGGGGCCGGGACGCGGCGGCAGGATCAGCCGATGCCTGGCTTGGCCTTGAGCGCATGCAGGGGCGTGGTGACGGGGTCGCCCAGAAGATCTACCCGGGCGGCGCAAAAGGCCCCCAGGGGCAGGGGCAGAATCGGCGCATTGAGGTGCCGCCAGGGCGGGGTGTTGCGCCAGGTGGCCATGGGGCCGGGGAGCACGCTGCGGCAGACATACGGCCGCCGCCCCAGATGTTCCATGGCCAGGCGCCGCATCTCCCAGGGCAGAAACCATCTGGCCTGCCCCAGGATCGAGCCGCCCCGGCCGCCGGGCAGCCCCCGGGTGAGCAGCCAGTGCAGGGACAGGCGGTTCAAAAAGCCGATGATCAGCCCCTTGCGGGCCACCCGGGCGGCCTCGCGCAGGGCCAGTCCCGGGTCCGGGCAAAACTCCAGCACCGTCAAAATGACCGCGAAGTCGAACTCGTTGTCGTCGAAAGGCAGATGCTCCGCGTCGCCCAGATGCAGATCGGCCAGGGCGCCCATGCGGGCCCGGGCGGCCTCCAGCATGGCCGGGGACTTGTCCAGCCCGGCCACGTCGAATCCGGCCTGGTGCAGGACGTCCAGAAAGATGCCCGTGCCGCAGCCGATCTCCAAAAGACGCTGCCCACGGCGCGGCCAGCCCGAGGCCATGTGCTCGAGCAGGCGCACCTCCCGGCGCAGGGCGAAGGCCCCCCGGGGGGTGGTGAACCAGGCGTCGTAGCGCCGTGCCGCATCCGTGTCCCACATGGACGAACCCTATCCTGGTGTCGGGGAAAAAGGGAAGCCCCCTGGCCGCCTGGCCCCGGGGGGGGACGGCGTTCAAAGATGTGACGCGAGGCATGGCGAAGCCGCCAAAAGTTTTCGGAGGTGGAGGGGGAACCCTTTTTCAAAAGGGTTCCCCCTCCCGGGACGTCGCCCTACAGGGCGCGGACGTGGTCCGGCCGAAGCGGCACGTCCCCGGCCAGGGCGCGGCCGATGAGCGCCAGGGCCGTGTCCTTGTCCCGGGGCAGCCGGAGTTTGAGCGGCAGGAAATTGGAGGCGTGGTTGGCCAGAAAAAGTCCCCGGCTCAAATGGGTATGGGCCAAAAGCGCGGCCAGCTCGCCGAGCATGCCCTGGGCGTCCGGAAGCACGAAGCGTCCGGCCTTCCAGTCGGCGTGAAGGGGGGTGCCGGGGATCAACATGAGCGTCAGGGCCGCCGCCTGGTCCGGGTCCATCTCGGACAGGGCCGCGCCCGTACGCTCGGCGTGGATGCCGGAGCGTTTCATCCCGGCCAGCCCCAGAAGCACCGTGACCGACAGGCGTAGCCCGGCCTGGCGGACCTTTTGCCCGGCGGCCACGATGTCGGCGGCGGCGTCGGCCTTGCCCATGGCCGACAGCGTGTCCTGGTCTCCGGATTCCAGCCCCATATACAGGGTATGCAGGCCCAGGCCGCGAAGCCCCGCCAGTTCGTCCACGGATTTGGCGCGCAGGCTCCTGGCGTTGGCGTAGGCCGAGACCCGATTCACGAAGGGCAGCTTCTCCCGGATGCGGCCAAGAAGCCGCGTCAGGCGGTTGACGGACAGGACCATGGCGTCGCCGTCGCACAAAAAGACCCGGCGTTGGCGGCGGCAGGAGGTCGCGGCGAAGTCCAGGGCGGCCTCCACGTCGGCCTCGGGAACCACCCGGAAAGGTTTGCCCTTGTAGGCCCCGCAGAAGGCGCACTTGTTATGGGAGCAGCCCAGGGTGACCTGGAGGAGAATGCTGTCGGCCTCGCTGGGGGGCCGGATGACGGAGCCGATAAGGTGCATGGGATGCGTCTTTTGGGCGGGAGCGGCCGCCGCGTGTCCGGGATGCAGGACGCGGCGGCCCTCGCCACTACAGGCGTTACTGTCCGGAGTTGCCCGTGCCGCAGCCCGAGCGCACGCTTTGGCAATAGGCCTCGCACTGCCCCAAGGCGGTGGCGCTTGCGGACGACTGGGGGTCGCGGCGGCAGTTGGCCAGGCAGTTCTGGTACTGGGCGTTGCAATATTCCGGGGTTTCGATGTTGCTTTGCATGTCGCGGCCGGTGAGGGCCTCGGGCCGCACCTGGACCACGGGAATCTGGTCTTCCATTCCCCTGGCCCCGTCGCCCAGGCGCAAGATGGCGGAGCAGGTCAGGTTGCACGGGGCGCAGGACAGGTTGCACAGGACGCTGGGGTCGTGACGGGCGCCGGGGGTGACCAGGATGGCGCATACGGGGGCGCCGTCGGGCTTGACGCAATAGTATTTGCTTTGGGCCAGGGCCTGCGGGGCGGCGGCCGCCACGAGAAAAGCCAGGGCGAGGGACGCGATGATGGTTTTCATGGAAACCTCCTTGCGGCATGAGCCGACGTGGTGAAAGGAATCGTCCAGCCGTCCGGAACCTATCCCAAAGGTTCGGGGTTGTCATTCCCGGGCCGTCCCCAGGGGTCGGGCCAAGGCACACAGTTTGCAGTTAGACGGTACGGAAGATATCGAAAGAACGTTAATCGCTCGAAAAACGGGTCTGTCGTGGACCCTGTGATCAAAGCCGTGGAGCCGTCCGCCTTGTTCAAGAAGTTTTGGAGCCTTGAGGGGTTGTGCTGGCGGCGGGTGCTGGAGAGGCGGGTGGCTGAGCGTATGGACGAACTCAAGGCGGCCAACGCCAGGCTCGTGGCCGAGATCGAGGAGCGCCAGAAGGCCGAGGCCAGGTTGCGCGAGGCCTTGGCGGAAAAGGAGAGCCTGCTGGCGGAAATCCACCATCGTGTCAAAAACAACCTCCAGATCGTCTCCAGCCTGACGGACATGGCCGGACGCCGCATGCGCGACCCCGAGGCCCGGGCCGTCTGCCTGGATCTCCAGGCCAAGATCCACGGCATGGGGCTCATTCATACCGAGTTGTACCGCAGCGGCAACATCGGCCGCATCGATATCGCGGCCTACGGTCGCCAGCTGTTTCATCAACTGGCCCATATGTACGAGGCCGACGGCATCGAGCCTGCGTTCGACCTCGAGGAGGTGCCCCTGCCTCTGGACAAGGCCGTCCCCTGCGGCATGTTGCTCAACGAACTTTTGAGCAACGTCTTCAAGCACGCCTATCTCCCGGGCGAGCAGGGCCGGGTGGACATCCGCATCGGATGGCGGGCCGAGGGCCGGGCGGTCATCTCCATCCGCGATTATGGCCGGGGGTTGCCCGACGGCATGAACGCGGCCAGGACCAAGACCTTCGGGCTGCGACTGATCCGGGATACGGTTAAAAGACAGTTGTGCGGAAGTCTGCAAATCGATAGTGATGGAGGCACGGCGGTGACCGTGGAATTCGGGGTCGCGGGGGGTGTGTGAGTGGAAGCGAACGCGACGGCGAGGGGCAGCATTTTGGTGGTGGACGACGAGCCGGTCATCACCGCCCAGCTTGAAGACATGCTGGGGGCCATGGGATACCGGGTGCTGGAGTCGGCCGGGGCCGGGGAAGAGGCCGTGGACTTCGCCTCGCGCGGGCATCCCGACCTGGTGCTCATGGACATCGTCATGCCCGGACGCCTGGACGGCATCGCGGCCTGCGAGCACATCCAGCGCAACCTGAGCATCCCGGTGGTGCTTCTGACCGCCTTTGGCGACGACGACCACATCGCCCGGGCCCGGGCCGCCCATCCGTATGGATACATCCTCAAACCCTTCCAGAATTGCCAGATCAAGGCGGCCATTGAAATCGCCCTGGAACGCAAGCGCCTGGAACTCGGCGTCGAAAGCGCCATGGTCGCGTTCCAGGCCAAGGCCGAGGACTCCGAGCTGCGCCTGCGCGAGGCCAACCACCGCATCAAAAATCACCTGAGCGTGGTGGCCGGACTTTTGGGACTGCAATCGGAAGTGGCCTCGGACG
>NZ_JAZHDB010000030.1:0-7187 GCF_036584575.1 Desulfolutivibrio sp. | reverse complement strand
CCCCGGCCCAGGCGGCGGCCCAGGCCCAGGCGGCAGCCCCCTCCGGCCCCAAGGCCGCGGGCAAGCCCGTCTGGCGCCTGAACGCCCAGTTCGAACCCCAGATCGAAGGGGCCCTGGTCTCCATGGACCCGCGCACGGGCGAGGTTCTGGCCTGCGTGGGCGGCTTTTCCTTTGAGCGCAGCCAGTTCAACCGGGCCACCCAGGCCCTGCGCCAGCCCGGGTCGTCGTTTAAGCCCGTGGTCTATTCCGTGGCCATGGACAACGGCCTGACCCCGGCCACGGTGGTCATGGATTCGCCTTTTTATTACCGCGACCCGTGGAGCGGCAAGGTCTGGAGCCCGGGCAACTACGGCGGCGATTTCATGGGGCCCATGAGCATCCGCTCCGCCCTGGCCAAGTCCCGAAACCTGGTGACCATCCGCGTGGCCCAGCAGATCGGCATGAAAAAGGTCGTGGAACGCGCCCAGGCCTTGGGGCTGCGCGGCGATTTCGTGCCGTATCTGCCCGTGAGTCTGGGGGCCGTGGCCGTCAACCTCCTGGACATGTGCCAGGCCTATTCGGCCTTCGCCCGGGACGGCTCCACCGTGAAGCCCCGGTTCATCCTTGCGGTCAAAAGCGCCTGGGACGAGGATATCTACCAGTCCAAGCCCGAGGCCACGGTGGTCATGACCCCCCAGACGGCCTATATCATGGCCAGCATGCTCAAAGAGGTGGTCCGGGCCGGGACGGCCACGGCGGCCAAGGTGTTTGCCCGCCCCATGGCCGGAAAAACCGGCACCACCAACGACTTCCAGGATGCCTGGTTCATGGGCTTCACCCCCTATCTGCTGTCCGGCGTGTACATCGGCTACGATCAGCCCCGGTCCATGGGCAACGGCGAGACCGGCGGTCGGGGCGCGCTGCCCATCTGGATCGCTTACCGGCACGGCGTGGAGAACGACTACCCGGTGGAGGATTTCGAGCGTCCGCCGGGGATCGTCATGGCCGATGTGGACGGGATCGCCATGCCGTTTAAGGAGGGCACCGAACGCGGCTCCTTCGCCATTGTGGACGAGGAGACCGAGCGGGTGCTTTTTGCCGATCCCAACGCGCCCCTGGCCAGAGGCGAGGATCTGCTCAAGCAGATGTTTTGACGCGTTTTCTCCATGACGCAGCCCCATTCCGGCAAGTCCGACCCGACATCCTTCACCGCCTCCCTGGCCGGGGAGTTTTGTTGCGTGGACCGGGTTTCCGATCCGGGTCGTTTCGTGGCCTGCCTGGAGCGGTTGTCGGCCATCCCCTTTTTTCGCGACTACAAATCCGAGAGCCGGGCGGCCCTTGGCCTGAACCCGGGCGACCGGGTTTTGGAGGTGGGCTGCGGCCTGGGGTTCGATCTGGCGGCGCTCGGCGCAGAGGTGGCGCCCGCAGGGCTGGCCGTCGGCCTGGACATGAGCCGGATCATGCTGGAGCGGGCCAGACAGGCCGCCCCGGGCCGACCCGGCCTGGCGTTCACGGCGGGCGACGCCCTGGCCCTGCCCTTTGCCGACGCCGTGTTCCATGCCTGCCGGGTGGACCGCACCCTGCAACATGTCGCCGATCCGTTCCTGGCCCTGGCCGAGATGGCCCGGGTGACCCGGCCGGGCGGGCGGGTGGCGGCTGTGGAGCCGGACTGGGGCAGTTACCTTTTGGATTCGGCGGACCCGGCGGCGGCCGGAATCGTGGCCCGGACCTGGCGCGAGGGATTCCCGAGCGGACAGGTGGGGCGGACCCTGGCCCGGGGCATGGCCGAGTGCGGCCTTTCGGATATTGCCGTCACGCCGCGCACCTTTGTGCTCCGCACTTTTGCTGCGGCCGACGCTGTCTACGACATTGAGGGGAGCGTGGCCGGGGCCGTGGCGGCGGGGCGCCTGACGCGGCAGAGGGGAGAGGCCTTTCTCGCCGGGCTTGTGCAGGCCGACGGCCGGGGATGTTTTTTTTCCAGTTTGACGTTTTTTGAGGTCTTAGGGCGTACGCGTGGGGTTTGACATGGAGGTCGCATACCCGGTTTTCGGGGCAACCCCAGCCAAGCCGGACCATATCTGCCTCGGGTCCGCGAAAGGATGATTCCGTGACCACGCACGAGCGCGAGGACAGGGAACTGGGCGACGGGGACGATCTGGATCTGGCGGACATCGTCCGGGAGATTCCGGCCTTTCACGGCCTGGACGAGCAGGACATTTCCCGGCTTTTGGACGCCTCGGAGATCTTGCAGGTGGCCTCCGGGGAGACCATCATCCGGGAGAACCAGCGCGACCGGCATTTGTATTTTCTCATCGACGGACAGGTGGGCATCCACAAGGAGAACGTCAAACTGTGCGAGTTGCGGCGGTTGGGCGATTTTTTCGGAGAGATCAGCGTCATCGACAGCAAATGCCGCAGCGCCACGGTGACGGCCAAGCGGGACTGTCTGCTTTTGCGTCTGGACATGGACGCCGTGGACATGAACGACATGCAGGGGCAAAGCCATGTGCTGGCCGTGATCTACCGGGCCTTTTCCGAGGTGTTGGCGGATCGGTTGCGGCGTATGAACGACGAGCTTTTGTATCTGCGGCGGGAAGTCATCCGGCTTCACGGCCGCCTGCGGTATGACAAAGAGGGAGGACGAACATGACCAAGGCAGTGATCCCGGCCCAGGCCCTGGATATGGCCAGGAAGGCGGCGGCGCGGGTGCGGGAGCTTGAGGCCGAGGCGGATGAGGCCTTGCATGGACGGGGGGACGCGGCCGGACACCGGGGGCTTATGATCGAGAAATGCGAGACCCTGGCCGACCTTCCCGAGAGGGTGGAGCAGGTGGCGAGCGAGGCGGATACCCCGGCGGCCGAGGAGTTTCTGAGTGGGCTGGCGGATTTCGCCCGGCGCGCGGGCCAGGCCATGGACCTGGGGAGCATCTTTTATATGACGGCGCTTCTGTATCCCGAGGACTACGTCGCGGGAGAGAAAAACGACCTGGAGCGGTTCCTGGACGGGTTTGACGCTGCCTGAGTCCGCAGGTGAACGCATCTGGCGAGGAGGACATCAGCCATGGCCAGCATTTTCCGTATTCAAGATGATGGCCGCCCGAAGCAACTCGAAAAGACACTCTGCCGGGATGAAGCAAAAGAACTGCAAGACATACTTGCGAACAACCATCATCTGCTTCCGGGGGACCAGATTAGCCCGGAAGCCCCCAGGCGGTGGCTTCTGGTGCAACGCGAGATGCCTGTCCCTGATCCGGTGACAGGGCTTGAACGGTGGAATGTCGATTTCTTTTTTCTCGATCAGGAGGCGACTCCGACATTCGTCGAATGTAAACGCAGCGTGGATACGCGCTCACGGCGGGAAATCGTTGGCCAAGTTCTTGAATATGCGGCAAATGGCGCATATTACTGGGACAAGTCATATCTCATGGAGCGAACAACCCAGACGGCGCGAGAGAACGGGAAAACGCTCGAACAGGGAGTCAGCACACTTTTGCAAGACGATTCCGCTGACTGCAATGCCTTCTTTGATAATGCGATCTACAAGCTCAAAGAGGGAGTCGTCCGGATTATCTTTTTTCTTGAGGAAGCGCCTTTCGAGTTAAAGAGTATCGTTGATTTTCTCAATAGACAGATGGAGAAATCCGAGATTCTCATTGTCGAAGCCAAGCAATATACAGACGCTTCATCCAGGATTATTGTCCCGATGCTCTTTGGATATACGGAAAAAGCTCGGAGAATAAAAAAAGAGAATACAATCCAGCCACAATCCAAGACAAAAGGCTTCTGGTCCAAACCGCGTTTCTTTGAAGCATTGCAAAAAAATGTCACAAAGGCAGAATTTTCTTTGATTGCCGCCTTCGTGGAACGAGTGGAACATGCCGGGGTTCTTTTCAGATATGGAAAGGGGCAAACCGGTTCTTTGGGGCTCGTGATTCCGGCGATTACGCATAATGCGCTCATCCTTTTATGGACAAACGGCACGGTGCAATTCCAGATCGGATTTGCCCGGGGGTCCGAGCGTGCGGACATGGCGAGGCGGAGGTTGGCGGCTATTGCTGATCAGATGGGCATGCAACTCCATGATGAGCTTAATAAAACATTTCCATGCGCGGGGAAGACGCAGCTTTTGAATCATCTTGGAGAGATTGAGGAATTTGTCTTGGAATTTTGCTAAAATACTATTCGGCTCATGTGGCGGGTTGTTTGCGCGGCTGACGCGCGCATGAAATGAAAAAGAAGGCAGCATGTTCATCATCATTGTGGATTACGTCCAGCCGTTGTCCGAGGTGGACCGGTGGCTTGAGGCGCATCGGGATTTTTTGCGGGAGCAGTATGCGGCTGGCATCTTTTTGGCGTCCGGGCCGCGTACGCCCCGCACGGGGGGCGTCATCCTGGCGCAGGGCTGTGACCGGGCCGCTCTGGAGGCCCTCATTGAGGCCGATCCCTTCAAGCGCGAGGGAGTGGCGAGCTATAGCATCCTGGAATTTTCCCCGGTGATGTGCGACCCCGCCCTGACGCCTCTTCTCACGCCAACTTCCTGACGTTTTTCCCTCATCCCTGTTTCTTCCCCCCACCCTGCCTTTCCGGCGGCGGTCTGGCGGCGCAGCGCGCCGCCAGGCCGCCGCCGGGACGAAGGGGGTCCGGGGGGAATGATTCCCCCCGGGCGGGGCACGGGGTGGCAGCCCCGGTTCTTTCCGATTTTCCAAGATAAGCAGTATGATACATAAAAATACCGTCGTCTTTTTTATGTGACGTCGGTAGCGGGCGCGGGGCGGCGACCCCGGTTCAGTTACAGCAGGCTCCCCTGGTCGGGTGGGCGCACGCGAGCGAAGGTCAGGCGGTGGAGCGGGCTTGGCCCCAGGCGGGCCAGGGCGGCCAGGTGGACCGCCGTGCCGTAGCCTTTGTGTTTCGCCAGCCCATAGCCGGGGAACCGGGCGTCGAGCTTCGTCATGAGGCGGTCACGGATGGTCTTGGCCAGGATGGAGGCGGCGGAGATGGCCGGGATGAGGAGATCGCCGCCGACGATGGCCGTCTGGGCGGGCGGCGCAGCGAGGCGGGCCAGGTTGTGGGCGGGAATGGTCTGGTTGCCGTCGATCAGGGCCAGGGGCGGGAGGGGGCTAAGCCTGCCAAGGGCCTTGGCCATGGCCAAAAGCGACGCCGCCAGGATGTTGATGCGGTCGATCTCGGCGGGCCACACGACGCCGATGGCCCAGGTTGCGGCCTGGGCCTTGATGGCCGCCGCGAGGATGTCGCGACGGCCCGGCGAGCATTTTTTGGAGTCCGTGAGCCCCGGCAGATCGTACACGGCGGGCAGCACGACGGCTGCGGCCACCACGGGACCGGCCAGACAGCCTCGTCCGGCCTCGTCGAGACCGGCATGGGAACCAAAGGCCGACGGATCGACCGGGGGGGATGGTTCGCGACTCCCAGCGCACGATCGGGCCATGGGCTCCCCGACGGGGACCGGCTTACCAGTCGGTCTTGGTCTTGATGCGGGCGGCCTTGCCCTTGAGGCGGCGCAGGTAGTAGATGCGGCCGCGCCGGACCTTGCCCTGGGAGATCACTTCCACCCGTTCGATGAACGGCGAGTGCATGGGGAAGACGCGCTCCACGCCCACGCCATCGGACACCTTGCGCACGGTGAAGGTGGAGTTGGTGGTTCCTCTGCGCACGCGCAGGACCGGGCCCTGGAAGACCTGGATGCGTTCTTTTTCACCCTCGATGATCCGCAAAAACACCTTCACGGTGTCTCCGGCGCGGAAGGCGGGCATGTCCAGGCGCATCTGCTCCATCTCAATTTTCTGAATCGCATTCATGATGTTGGCTCCTTGGGCGTGCCGACGGGATTGATGCCCGTGCGGCCCGTATCTCTCTCCCGGCGTCGCGATGCGCCCGGATATCGTCTGATGTTCGCCAGCCGCCGGGCGGGGCCGACAGTTCACTGGCCTAAAACGTCTCATCCCGGTTTGGGGCCCGCCTTGCGGCAGGATTCGCCTCAGTACACATCGCCAAGCAGCCGGTCCGCCAAAATGGCTGCGGCGGATCGCACGGACAGGTGGTTGTAGGCGTCCAGGGGCCTGATCGGCGGCAAAAAGCCGTCGGCCAGGCAGGTCGCCTCCGGAGCAAGCCCCGACCCGGTCCCGAAAACCAGCAGCACCGGTTTTTCACGCAGTATTTCCCGCAACCGGCCAAACCCCGTGAACCCGGCGTCGCCCTCGGCCTTGGCCGAGGTGGCCGCCACAAAGGGCCGCATGCCCCGCTGGCGGGCGATCTCGTCCACCACCTCGTGCAGATCGCTACGCACACGCACCAGGGACAAGGCCTCGGCCCGGTCGGGATTGGCCGCCAATCCCGGACCACTGGTCCAGTGGGACACAAGTTTTTCGGCCAGGGCCCGCTGGTCGGACAGGGGCGTGACCACGAAATATCCGCCCAGACCATAACTGCGGGAAACGCGCGCTATATCGTGTACGTCGAGGTTTGTCAAAGAGGTCGTGCCGGTTTTTCCCTGCCGGTTGAGCACCGGGCCGTGGAGCAGGGCCGTATAGAGGTTGCGTCCCAGGCCCGGACCTTTTTTTCCCCGCAGGTAGTCCACGTCCCGGGCGGTCAGTCCGGCCTCGGGCAAAAGGGCGGGCCGCACGGCCAGGGTGGCCTCAAGGCTTTGTTCCCGCCGCCAGGCGGCGATGCGGGCGTGGTCCCCGGACAGCAGGATGGGCGGCGTCGCAAGCCCGTCAAAGACCTCGGGCCGGGTATAGTGGGGATATTCCAGAAGTCCGGAGGAAAAACTCTCTTCCTCGGCCGATTCGTCCTTGCCCATAAATCCCGGCAGGAGTCGGGCCACGGCCTCGATGACGCACAGAGCCGCCGTCTCGCCGCCGTTGATGACGAAGTCGCCCACGGAGACAGGCTCCAGGGGAAACACTTGCCCCAGCCGGGCGTCGATGCCCTCGTAGCGGCCGCAGATGAGCGTCAGGTCCGGGGCGTCCGCCAGCCGCCTGGCGGCGCGCTGGTCGAAGGGCCGTCCCCCGGGGGTCAGTAAGACCCTGGGGCCGGGGGCGTTGATGGCGGCCAGGGCCTGAACCAGCGGGCCGACCATCATGACCATGCCCGGCCCGCCGCCGTAGGGCCGGTCGTCCACGGTGTGATGCCGGTCCAGGGCGAAGTCCCGGGGGTTGACGAAATCAAAGGCCACAAGCCCGGCCTCCATGG
>NZ_JAZHDB010000029.1:0-7332 GCF_036584575.1 Desulfolutivibrio sp. | reverse complement strand
GCTGGGCGATGTAAAAGCCCCAGGACACGTCGCGGCTTAAGTCGGTGACCACCAAGCCCTTGGTGAGCTGGAACATCCAGAAGCCCGCCCCCAGCCCGATGACGCACAGAAGGCCGATGATCAGGCCCCAGTAGCGCGGAGAGCCTCGAAGTGCTTTCTCGATCATGGCTTACCTCACATCAAGTAGTAGACGCTGGGGCCGGTGCCGGCGTCCGGTTTGCGGCGCAAAGCGAACCGTTCCCGCAAAACCTTGCGGATGTCGGATTCGGGGTCTTCCAGGTCGCCGAAGATGAGCGCGCCGCCGGAGGCCTCCACGCAGGCGGGCATCTTGCCCAGGGCCAGAAGCTCCGCGCAGAAGTTGCATTTTTCCACCACGCCGCGGGTGCGGGTGGGGAACAGCGGGTTGAAGTCCTTGATGAACGGCCGGGGATCCTGGAAGTTGAAGCTCCGGGCCCCGAACGGACAGCCCGCCATGCAGTAGCGGCAGCCGATGCAGCGGTGGAAGTCCATCATGACGATGCCGTCGGCCCGTTTGAACGTGGCCTGGGTGGGGCACACCCGCACGCACATGGGCTCTTCGCACTGGTTGCACAAAAGCGGATAGACGCGGTGCTCCACGTCCTCGGGCATATAGTGGCCGTGCTCGGTGGGGAAGGACTCTTCGAAGTTGGCGCCCCAGAACCACTTGATCCCCTTTTTGCCGGGGATGGTCGGGACGTTGTGTTGGGTGTGGCAGGCCGTGGCGCACACGTCCACCAACTCCTGGTTGAACCGGGTGGTGTCGATGGCCATGCCCCAATGCTTGGCCTCCATCGGCGCGTTGTAGTCCGCCGCCGTGGGTATATCCATGGCGCCGGCCGGAGCGTCGCCCAGAAAGCCGATCCGTCCGGCTCCCAACCCGAGGGCGGAAACCGCGGCCAGCTTCAGGAATTTTCTTCTGCTGCTTTTCATTGATGGTCCCCTTTCAGAGGTTGTGTCCCGCGGGGGGGCCTAGTGACCGCCGGCTTCCTGGGAAACCGGGGGAATGGGCCCAGCCTGTTTGGGCGACAGGTTGTGGCAGTCCCAGCAGTAGGGCGACACGCCTACGGGGGTATGGCACCGGTCGCAGAACTTGGCCTTGTCCGTGTGGCATTCCATGCAGGTGTTGGTCAGGCTGATGTCGAACTTCTGACCCTTGGAGTTCTCGTAGACGTGAACCCCTTGCCGGACCACCTTGTCGCGCCACTCGTCGAGGATCTGCATGTGCCGGGCGCGCATGACCTCTTTGGCCTCGATGCACTCCGAGGCGTTTTTGGGGAGTTCCAGTTTGACCTCGAAAGGAGCGCTGCCCGCGTTGAAGACGAACGGGAAAAGCACCAGCGCCGCGAAGACGATCAGTCCGGGGATGATGTATTTGGCCTGGTACATGGCTATTCCTCCTCCTCCTCATCCTCGAAGCCGGGGAGCGGGTTCTGGCGCAGGTCCATGGTCCGCGGTTTTTCTCCGTCGAGGATCAGGGCGTTGGACACCAATTCATGGATGCCGCACACGCTGACTCCCGGCGCCCAGTAGTCGCAAAGGGGCGGCAGGGTGGCCCGGTCGATGGCGCACATGCAGGCCAGGGTGTTCACGCCGTGGGTGTCGCGGACGTATTTGACCGCGTTGCCCCGGGGCAGGCCGCCGCGAAGCCGTGTTTCCAGGAATTCCTCGTTGTTTAAGCCCGCGCCGCCGCCGCAGCAGAAGGTCTGCTCGCGGATGGTGTTGTCGGGCATCTCGTAGAATTCCGGGACCACGTTTTTCAGGATGTAGCGGGGTTCTTCCAGGATGCCCATGCCGCGAGCGGTGTTGCAGGAGTCGTGGAAGGTGACCTTGAAGTTGGCGTTGCGGCTCGGGTCAAGCTTGAGCTTGTTGTTTTTGATGAGGTCGGCGGTGAATTCCGTGATGTGCAGCATCTTGGTTCCGGCCGCGGCGTCGAACCTGGTGCCGGTGATGGGGGAAACCGGTGTTTGCAGGAAGTTGGCCGGGCCGTTCATGGTCAGCATGTACTGGTTGATGACCCGCCACATGTGGCCGCACTCGCCGCCCAGAATCCATTTGACGCCCAGGCGCTCGGCCTCGTGGTACATCTTGCCGTTGAGCTTTTTCATCATCTTGTCGGATGTGAAAAGCCCGAAGTTGCCGCCCTCAGAGGCGTAGGTGCTCCAGGTGTAGTCGAGATCCAGGTAGTGGAACAGGATCAGGTACCCCATGAAGGTGTAGATGCCCGGGTCGGCGAAGATGTCGCCCGAGGGGGTGATGAACAGGATCTCGGCCCCTTTGCGGTTCAGCGGCGGATCGATGTGCACGCCGGTGACCGTTTCGATGTCTTCGCACAAAAACTCCACCATGTCCTTGAAGGCGTGGGGCTGGATGCCCAGGTGGTTGCCGGTGCGGTTGCAGTTGGCCACGGGTTCCATGATCCAGTTGATGTTGCAGCCAACCAGATGCAGAAGCTCCCGGGCCATCATGGTGATTTCGGCGGTGTCGATGCCGTAGGGGCAGAAAAGCGAACAACGGCGGCATTCCGTACACTGGTAGAAGTACAAAAACCATTCCTTGACCACGTCGACCTCAAGCTTGCGGGCCCCGGCCAGCCGCCCCAGGACCTTCCCGGCCATGGTGAAGTCGCCGCGATAAATGGAACGCAGAAGCTCGGCGCGCAAAACCGGCATGTTCTTGGGGTCGCCGCCGCCGATGAAGAAGTGGCACTTGTCGGCGCAGGCCCCGCAACGCACGCAGACGTCCATGAAGATTTTGAACGAGCGGTACTTGTCCAGACGCTCGCGGAAGCCCTCGGTGATGATTTCCTTCCAGTTCTCGGGCAGCTTCCAGTCGTCGTCCATGGGCGACCAGACCCGGGGATTGGGGAAGTTTAAGTACTTGAGGATGTCCGGTTTGGCCGGATAGCTGAAATTGCCCGGTTTGAACTTCGGCGGCACGTCCATCCAGGATGTGGGCGGCGTGCTGTAGTTGATCTTGATCAACTCTTCAGGTGGCGGATACTTGGCCATGATCGCTCCTTTTCACCAAGGGATAAATATGGGGTTTGGGCGCTTACGCCTTCTTGTCCACGGGCAGTCCGGCCTCGATCATCTTCTCGCGGAAATCGTCCTCGTAGGCCGCATAGGAGTGCGCCTTGATGGCCGGGTCGTTCCAGGGATTGACCCACATCTGGCGGCGGCTGAAGTTGGGCATGTTGCGCGTGGGGCTTAAGAACACGCCGCCCATATGCATGAGCTTGGAGAACGGGAAGTACATGAAAAGCACGCTCACCAAAAAGATGTGGACAAAAAAGGAGATGTCGATGGGATCCTTGGGGATGACCGGATGGAAGGTCACCAGGCCCATGGTCAGTTCCTTGACGGCGATGACGTCAACCTTGGCGATGTAGCGCATCCAGATGCCGGACAGGGCGATGGCCAGGATCAGGAACAGTGGAAAATAGTCGGACATGATTGAGATGTAATTGACCTTACAGTCGAACACCCGGCGCAGGAACAGAAACAGGATGGCCACGACGAAGATCATGTCGGACTGGTACAGGACCGGAACCCCGATCTGCAGGATGCTGTCGAAAAATTCCAGCTTCAGGATGGGCATGGGCACCGGGTTGGTGAACAGGCGCAGATGGCGAAGCACGATGAGCAGGAAGGAATAGTGGAACATCAGCGCGAAAAGCCACAACCATTTCGCGGAGTTGTATCCAACCTTGGGGCCATCCTGCTGCAGTTGGACGGACGTGTTGCGAAACAGCGACCGGAAGGTCAGCACTTCCAGGGCCATCCGGATGACCGTGCCGCTGGCGTTGTACGGGTTGTCCCACGGATTGTTTTTGATCCATGGAAGGGACTTCTGCTGCCCGCCGGTGGTCGGAATGCAGAAAGGCACGGGGGTTTTGGCCCAGCCCAGGATTTTCGATAAAAATCCGAACAGGAAGACCAAAAGGGCCAGATATGGGATGTAAATCCCAAAAAGACCCTTCCACCCGGCCTCACCGGCTCCCGCCCAGGCGAGCACGACAAGTGCCAGAACGACGAAGAAGGAGTAGAACGCTGCCATGGACCCTCACCTCGTTAAAAGTTTCACCGACAACGAATTCAGCTTTCCGGGGTCTCCGGATCAATCTCGCAAACGAGCCCCGCCCGCTTGAGCAGCCTGGAATATTGGGTGTTGATTTGATTGATTCTGAGTTGGAAGAGCTTTTCCCGGCATTTGCAATAGATGTCAAGGCAGATGAGCGCCAGCACGTCAATGCGTGATTCCAACTCAAAGAGCTCGGTGAAGCGCCCGTTTTGGCTGACCTCCTCCCACAGCACATCGCGGGCGGCCTGCTTGAGCAGATAAATGAAGGCCACGGCCTGGGCCGGAGTGAAGTCCTGCACGGCCCGCACCCGTACGATTTCGTCCAGGTGCGGCTCGAACACGGCCGCCGTCGGGGTTTCCGAGGTGTTGACCAGTTCGTTGAGAACGCCTTCCATGCCGATCTTGAAGCGATAGGCCACGGGATTGGCGAAGCGATCCTTCTGCTTTTTCCACAAAACCGCTGTTTCAGGCGCGTAGGTGGCCAGCGTCAGGTCAAACCAACGGTCCAGAATATCATCCTTTTTTTGGGCGAGGAGGGCGTTTGAAACCGTCATGCAATGTCCTTTTCTTCACAAACGTCTAACAGGTTGATTCCATACCAAAAACATGACAATTGTAAAGATGAAAAGGACACCGACAGCCCTTTCCGTCCTTTTTTGCCGCCCGGGCGCGGCAGGGCACGCCCGCAGACCGTCTGTGACAGGCCTTGGGCCAGGAGGCAAGGAGATGGAGCTTTCAAGCGCGCAACACGGCATCGTCAAGGCCGTCGCCGAGTTTTCGGCCGTGGAGCGTTATCAGGGGGCCATGCCCCGCAGGCACACGTTTTTGTATGACGAGCGCGACATCAAGGAGTTGGTGCATGCCGATTTTCTGGAATGGATCAAGCTGACCTTTTCCTGCGGCAAAGGGCTCAAGGGGTTGCGCCTGACCGATGCGGGACGCCGCATGCTGCTGGGCGGGCGCAGCCCGGGCAACGATTCGGTCGGTCTCGAACCCGAGCACCTGGATGTTTTGGGCGACACCTACCATCTGTCCAAGACCTCCCGCTACCGAGGGATCATGCCTGAAAAAAAGGCCCGTTTTTACGATCAAGACGATGTGGCCGACCTGTTCGCCCGGGGGTACCTGCTGCGGGTTCGCATCAAGTGGGGCGAGGGGCGCAAGGCCAAGGGCTATATCGTCTCCTCCAAGGGCTTGCGGGCCCTGCGGGAAACGGGCAGGCTGTAGTCCGCTTTTGTAACGACGGAAAACGCGCCCCCGGACAACCTGTTCGGAGGCGCGTTCTTTTTTTCACGCGGGAGGCGGCTGGTTAGTCGGCGAATCCGGCCCCGGTGATGCGGGCTTCTGGCGCCAGTTCCGCATCCCTTCCGGTCTTCCAGGACAGTTCCAGCGTGAACTTTTCCTTATCCTTTTTCTGAGACGCCTTCATGGATATGGACACGATGCTCGTCGGACGAAGCGTCACGCAGTCCTCACCAACGGTCATGCAGATACTTCCGGCCTTGAGATTGGACACCACATCCTCAAGTCGGGCCACCACCTCGCGCAATTCCAGCATGCCTTCCATCTTCACCTTGTTTTTAGCCATGGATTTCCTCCGTTTCGTTTCCGGGACGAGGCCGGGTTGTTGATGAATTCATTCGGCGGCGCAGATCGGGGACGTGGCCGCCTGTCGGCCCCAGACCACCACGGACACCTGGGTGGCCTGACCCCGGGTCACCAGCACGGACCCGCCCCGGCGGGACACGAAGTCCGCCAGTTCCCGGACATCAGGATGCGGTCCCTCGAAAAGGCTCAGGCTGCCGGGGAAAAAGTCGCCGCCGTCGGTCACGGACAGCTCCAGGCGGCCGGACAGGCGGCTGTGGAGATGGATGCGCAGGGGGGCGGCGGCCGGGCCGGATCGCGGCGCATCCTTGCCCATCTCCAGGATGAGCCGCAGGGAGTGGCCCAGAAGATAGGCCTGCCGCATGGGCAGATCAGTCAGGTCGCTTTCCGTGTCCACCGTGATGCAGGGCGGGCAGGGCAGGGCCGTCTCCGAACCGTCGATCATGTCGCGCAGAAATTCGAGGGTCCGGGCCACGGCGTCCGATTCGCGCCCGGCCGATCCGGCCTGGGACAGACGTTGCGGCCCGGTGGCCGCTGGCGAGTCCCCGGGGTCGGCCAGGATGCGGTCCAGGGCGCCGCCGCCGGAGCCTGAGGCCGAACGAGGCTCGTCCGCCGTGGATTCCAACCGGCCCAGGGGGTCTTTTCCCAGTCGAAGGGGTCTGGTCATGGTCGTGCCGCCTTGCAAAACGGGTTGTCCGGCAACCGGAGTGTCCGGAGGTCAGGGGATGGGCCTGGCGGCCCGCTCGGCCGCCTCGGCGGCCAGGGCCGCATAATCCGCGGCGCCCCGGCTGTTCGGGGCGTAGGTGAAAATGTCCTGGCCAAACCCCGGGGCCTCGGCCAGGGCCACGTTTTCACGGATGCGGGCGGCATAGGCCAGCCCGGGGAAATGTTCGTCCAGGCGCGCGGCCACCTCCCGGCTGAGCCGACGCCTTGTGTCGAAGCGGGTGAGCAGGATGCCCGCCAAGGCCAGATCCGGGTTGATGCGGGAGCGCACCGCGCGCAGGGTGTCGAGCAGGGCGGCCAGACCCGTAAGGGCCAGGAATTCGGCCTGCATGGGCGCCAGGGCCTCGGTGGCCGCGCCCAGGGCGCACACCGTCAGAAGGCCCAGATTGGGCGGGCAGTCGATGACTGCGACATCATAGCCGGGCAGCTTTTCCAGAACCCGGCGCAGCAGGCCCTCGCGACCGGGCGTGCCGGACAGGCGCGACTCGATCCCGGCCAGGGCCAGAGACCCCGGCACAAGGTCCGGGCCGAATCCGGCGCGGACGACATCCTGCGGCGCGGCCTCGCCGGTCAGGGCCCCGAACAGGCCGCCGCCCTTTTGGGCGGGCGCGTCGCAGCCCATGGCCGTGGTCAGGTGGGCCTGTGGGTCGGCGTCGACCAGAAGCACCCGCATCCCCAGGCGGGCCAGCCCCGCGCCGAGGTTGTGGGCCGTGGTGGTCTTGCCCACCCCGCCTTTCTGGTTGATGACCGCCAGGGTCCGCATGTCCAGGCCTCCCGAGAACTCCCGATAAAGTGCCTGATGTTGCCGCGCCCGGGTTGCTATGACGTGTCGCGATGGTGACGATTTGGCGTCGGGGCTGCCGCCCCGAACCCCGCCCGGGGGAAATCATTTCCCCCGGACCC
>NZ_JAZHDB010000028.1:0-7404 GCF_036584575.1 Desulfolutivibrio sp. | reverse complement strand
GAGAAAATACACAAAATTGGTCGTTTGCAGTGTTAATTTGCCAAGTCTTCTCTGTCGTAGGCAATACGCACTTCGAACTTTGACAATTCTAACAGAAGGAATCGATGTAAAGAGTAAAATTTTGACGTATAAGAAGTTGCATGCATTGCTTCCGTCAGCATCATATAGGACGAAGACATCAATAAGGTTTAATAATATATTGAAATATAAATCTGAATCCGTAGGAATACAATTTATTGATCACACACGATTTTTTATTGATAGTAATACAGAATTATTAAGCATCTATAATCAATCTGACAACAATCATCATTGTGTAACGTCAGATTTTTTTCGGGCTATGGTTATTAGAAACACAATAAATAATTTAGAATAACCTAAATTGTCATGTTGCTGTGCTACGTATTGGTGGATGTTGTGAGTATTTTAAAATATGTGTATCTGAATTTCTTATTTGTTTTGAATCGTAAACAGGGTGCATAGTTTTCTGTTTCTTTCGTGATCTTCATGAAGATAGTCGTACACCGCGTTTAAGCGTATTTTCCTCTAGTCGTTTCCGTCTTCGCTTCATTCCTCCCTGATCAGAATGAATATTCCATCTTTAGTGATTGTTTTTAGCAACGGATATTGCCTGTTATGAGTCGTTGTGATCGTATGTACTGTGGGCCTATTTTGTATTATTTTCGCAAAATTACATGCAATATTCAACGTATCACGTGCTACAATGTCTGACTTATTTTGCAGTAACAGTTTGAATGTACATAATTTTAAATTATCAGTACGTGCAGCCGTAGGCCGAGGATTCCCAGGTATGCCCTCTCTTGCCGGTCGATGCGAACGTTCGAATTCGAGTATCCCCCCCCCGTGTGCAAGGTTTTCCGAAAATAGTGCTTGCCAAAGCCGGAAGCCTTTTTTACAAACCCGACATCAATTTTGATTCTCTTTCTCAATTTGACGTGCGCCCGGACGTGATGGTTTTCCGTCTTTCGCCGGGAGAGAAGGATCGCGATGCCTACCGCGAGGACCGGTCCCGGAAAATCCACCGCCGTAAGGAAGTTCCCTTTTGCCCTGGCGAGGGGCGCGGCGTTTCCCCTTCCGGGCGGCGCGCGTCCTGGCGCTGTCGCGCATGGCGCCATGCGCAAACAAAGGAGACAGCATGACTCTCGGTGAACTTGGCCCCGGATGCCGCTGCCGTGTCAGACGGCTTTGCGCCAGGGGTGTTTTGTGCCGCAGGCTGATGGATCTCGGATTTTATCCCGGCGTACGTGTGAAAGTGCTTCGCAACGCGCCGCTACGCGATCCGGTGGAACTGGAAATCGACGGGTATTTCTTAAGCATTCGCCGCAACGAGGCCCACGAGGTGGAGGTTGAGTCGCATGAAGCGTAAGGCCTTGGTGGCGTTGGCCGGGCAGCCCAACTGCGGCAAGTCCACGGTGTTCAACATGCTGACCGGGGCCAGACAGCATGTCGCCAACTATCCCGGCGTGACCGTCGAAAAAAAATCCGGCTTTTTCGCCGTGGACGAAACCAAGATCGAGTTGGTGGATCTGCCCGGCACCTACAGCCTGTCCTCCTATTCCCTGGAAGAGCGCGTGGCCAGGGACTTTCTCATCCACGACCACCCGGTTTTGGCCGTCAACGTCATCGAAGCGCCAAACCTGCGCCGCAGCCTGTCCTTGACCTTCCAGATCCTTGAGCTCGAGCTTCCCACCCTGGTGGTGCTGAACATGATGGACATGGCCGAGAAGCGGGGCATGACCATCGACGTCGCCAGACTTTCGGAGAAGCTCGGGGCTCCGGTGGTCATGGCCACGGCCCGCAAAGGGCAGGGCCGGGAAGAGGTGGCCCAGACCATCAAGCGCATGGCCGCCGCCGAGGCTGTTCCGTCTTTTCGCATCGATTACGGCCCATTGGAATATGCCATCGGGAAAATCGAGGAGCTTTTGCCCCGGGAGACGTTTTTCTTTTTGCCACGGCGCTGGCTGGCCATCAAACTGCTCGAAGAGGATGCCGGGGCGCTGCACATCATTCGGGAACATGCCACGGACGCCGATCAGATTTTGGAGGTCGTCCGCAGGCTGTCCGCCGAATTCCGCAAGGAAAATGGGGAGATCCCCGAGTCGTACATGGCCTATCGCCGCCATTCCATGGCGGGCGAGATCGTTGCGGCCTGCGTGGATTCGCCCAAGGACTCCCGCTATGCCCTGTCGGACAGGATCGACGCCGTGGTCTGCAACAAGTTTTTGGGGCCAGCCATCCTTTTAGGCGTCATCTTCCTTTTATATTACCTGTCCATCGATGTGGGCTACCAGTTGACAGGGCCCCTGGTGAACCAGTTGCTGGCCCTCAAGGCCACGCTTTCGTCGTGGCTTCCCGCCCCCGGGGTCATCGAAGACCCCCTGTTCCGGTCCCTGGGCATATGGTTCATGGAAAGCATGGTCGCGCTTTTGACCTACATCCCCATCTTCCTGATCCTTTTCGCGCTCATCGCCGTCCTCGAAGACTCGGGCTACATGCCGCGCATGGCCTTTATCCTGGACAAGCTCTTCCGCAACTTCGGCCTGCACGGCCAGTCCACCCTGCCGCTGATCCTGGCCGGGGTGTATATGGGCGGGTGCTGCGTGCCCGGGGTCATGGCCACCAAGGGCATTCCCGACGAACGGGCCCGGCTGGCCACCATCCTCATCGTGCCCATGATGAACTGCCTGGCCAAGGTGCCGCTCTATGTGGTCCTTGTGGCGGCGTTTTTCCCACAGGACCGGACCCTGGCCATGTTTTTCATCTCCACGGTGACGCTTTTTATGGCCCTGCCCGTGGCCAAAGTCCTGACGCTTACGGTCCTGCGCAAGCTTGATCAGGCCCCGTTCATCATGGAGATGCCCGCCTACCATTTCCCTACCCTCAAGGTAGTGGCGGGGCGGTCCATTGAGCGGACCTGGATTTTCGTCAAGAAGATCGTGAGCATCGTGGCCGCCGTGTCGGTCATCATCTTCGCCCTGTTGCAGTTTCCTGGACTCAGCCAGGAGCGCCTGACGGCCTATGGAGAGCGTTGGAACAAGGCCACGGAGGAGTTCCGGACCAAGATCGGCAAGGACAACGCCTATCAGGGCCTTCTGGCTGGCGAGAACCTGGACCGCTACGTTCTTTTCTCCGACGCCTACCGGCAGGCCACCATGGGGCTTTCGGACCAATCCGCCGCCGACGCGGTGGCTGCCGAATATGCCGCCAAGGAACCCGCTTTTGCGCCGCTTCTCAAACCAGCACCGGGCGACAAGGACGCCGCCGCCATCCGCACGGCCATGCGGGCCCTGGACAACAACCGCAAAACCATCCGGCGGGAGATAAAAAACGAGCAGCTCAACGCCAGTTTCCTGGGGGCGCTGGGCGAGATGCTCGTGCCCGTGACCAAGTATGCCGGATTCGACACCAAGGTGAACATCTCCCTTCTGGCCGCCTTCGCGGCCAAGGAAAGCACGGTTTCCACCCTGGGGGCCCTGTATACCGTCAGCGACGGAGAGAAAGACGCCTCCCTGGACCAGCGCCTGAAGACGGAGATGGCCGGATACACGCCGCTGCATGCCCTGGCGCTCATGCTTTTCATGGCCCTGTATCCGCCGTGCCTGGCCACCAGCATCATGGTCCAGCTCCAGACCAAGTCCACCAAATGGATGCTTTTCTCCATCGGCTATCTCATGTTCCTGGGCATCACCGTATCGTCTGCGGTCTTTACCGGGGCAGGCCTTTTGGGGCTGTCCGGAATGCAGGCCATGTGGACTTTCTACGGACTCGCCGTATTGGTCACCATCATCCTGGGATTGTACAATCCTCAACCCAAACCGGTCGCTATTTTGAAGGAGAAACCGGCATGAAACACATTCGCATTTTTCTTTTCGCCGCCCTGTTCACCCTGGCCCTTGGCCTGTCGCAGGCCCTGGCCCATACGGCCCTGTGCAACTGCTTCGACAACGGCGACGGCACCGTCACCTGCGAAGGCGGATTTTCCGACGGCTCATCTGCGGCCGGTGTCGCCGTGACGGTCGTGGATGCCGGGGGAGCGGAAGTGCTCAAGGGCGCCATGGACGCCAACAGCCAGTACACCTTCAAGAAGCCGGAAGGAAAATACACCGTGAAGTTCACCGCCGGCGAAGGCCATGAGGTGGCGGTGCCCAGCGACAAGATCGTGCAGTAGGGCGCTACGGAGCAGATGCGTCCCTGCGTCCTCATGTACCCATATTTTGAAAATGGGTTTCATATTCAAACTCACAAGGAGAACCGGATGAAGCGTTTGATCACCCTGTTGGCCGCCACCTTCCTGCTGGCGACGACCGTCCCGGCCTTCGCCCATTTCCAGATGCTCTACACCCCGGAAATGAACAAGATGGGCAAGCTGGAATTCAAGCTCGTCTTCTCGCATCCGGCCGAGTCGGGGCATGTGATGAAGATGGACAAGCCCCAGGAATTCTTCGTCATCAACAAGGAGAAAAAAACCGACCTGCTGGGAACCATCAAACCCATCAAATGGACCAGCGCCACCAACAGCGACGAAGGCTTTGAAACCACCTTCAGCGCGCGCGGCGGCGACTACATGTTCGTGTTGGTGCCTGCGCCGTACTTCGAGAAAAACGAGGATTCCTACATCCAGCAGATCACCAAGGTCATCACCAACGGCGATGCCGTGCCCACCGATTGGGACAAGCCTGCGGGGCTCAAGACCGAGTGGGTGCCCCTTGACCGTCCCTACGCCCTGTACCCGGGCATGACCTTCCGGGCCGTGCTTCTGGGCGACGGCAAGCCCGTGGCCGACGCCGAGGTGGAGATCGAATACATGAACTACACCCCGGACATGAAGAAAAACGCCTTCGCCAAAAAGGGCAACCTCGAAGCCCCGTCCGACCATTTCATCACCATGGTCCACAAGACCGACGCCAATGGCATGCTGACCTTCACGCCGCCGTTTGCCGGATGGTGGGGCATTTGCGCCCTCGGAACCGGCCCGGACAAGAAGTTCCAGGACAAGGATCTGTCCCAGGACGCCGTGATCTGGATCCAGGCCACCAACCCCAAAAAGTAGTTTGCGCTTCTCCCGCGCCGAAACCTCACGGGGATCGGCGCGGGAGTCGCCGGGCGCCGCGATATCCCGGCAGGATGTTTTCGAAGTCGCACAATTGGCGGACAGGCGTCACCCAAAGGCAACCTTGCCATTGCATCCTCCACAGCCAAGAAGAGGGATCAGTGTCGCGCCGGACACTGTCGAAAGCCTCAGCCACGGCGCGCATCGTCCCTATGCCCTGTGTCCAGAAAGTCCCTTTTTCCCAAAGGAGATCGCCATGGAACAGCATCAGGTCATGATGTTCACGGAAATGCTCAAGCAGATGATGCGCGACATTTTGGCCAAATCCAACGTCACCATGCACAGCCTGGCCGAGGAAACTGCCTGCCACGCCGATCTGGCCGACCGGGCCTCTCACGAATCCGACCGCAACATGATGCTCATTATGAGTCAGAGGGACCGGGCCTTGATTGACGAGATCCGCAACGCCCTGGAGCGCGTGGAGCTCGGCGAATACGGCATCTGCTTCGAGTGCGGCGAGGACATCGGCGTGGCCCGGCTTACGGCCCAACCCACGGCCACCCTGTGCGTACATTGCAAGTCCGCCATGGAAAACGAGCGGATGCACATGACCACGCCCTATGGAGCCTCGGAATACCTGTTCGATAAATAGTTGCGCGTCTCAGGACAGGCGAAACAGGACGTTGCGCCGCACGCCGCCCGCCGCCCGGGAGGAACGACGGTGACGATCTGCCGCCCCCGGCAACCGGATGGGCAACCCCGGGCCGTGCCTTGCGTCCGGTTGCAGGACGCAACAGCGACAGCACGCGTGTGTCCCTTCTGTCTCCATGGTTGCCCGGACCTGTTTTCGCGCGCGCCCATGTTCGGAGACCATGGCGTCCGGAATCAGCACCGCCGTTTGATCCACCGACAGTCCCGGATGACGCCGCAGCCGAAATCCGCTATCCAGAAGGCCCAACGCCTCGCGGGAAACCCCGCGCCGGTGGACTCTTTGCCTCGGACGGCGCATGCGATCACCCCATACCCCTCAGCGCGGTTTTGCCGCGTTCCCAAGAGCAGCCGTGGTGCGTCTCGATGACGCCGCACCGCCGCGCGACAAGTCCCGCGTTGTGTTTTCGAGCGCCTCGCAGCAGGTCAGAGACGCGAACGATCCTTTCATCCTGTGCGCCGCGTGCCGACGGCGCATCACCACACGCGACATGGCCGTGGCCCGGAGCGGCGCGCACCGCCATGTCTTTTGCAATCCCGCCGGAATGGTCTTTCGCCTCGGTCTGTACCGGCATGCCCCTGGCTGTCTGGCCCTTGAACCACCAAGCACGGAGTTCACCTGGTTCCCGGGCCATGCCTGGCGCGTGGCCTGCTGCCGTGGATGCGGGACACACCTGGGCTGGCGTTTTTCCGCCGTTTCCGACGACGCCTTTTTCGGCATCATTTTGGACAGGGTCATTGTGGAGCCTGCCGGACATCTGTAAATGCAGGACAAGTGCCCGGCTGCGTTACGGAATGTGTTGCAATGATTCCAAAAAAGGGTAGAAACATAAAAAAACGTCTCATTCCCGACGCAATCGTGGAGATGCGCCTGTGACACATGCGTTCCTGATCTTTTTCGTCTTTTTGTCGGTCTTGTGCGGGGCGTCGGGGTGTTCAGAGGACGTCTCGCGCGATGAACCCTCCAAGGTCGCAACGGGCACGACCCCTGTGGTGCAGCCCGAGGAAGTTCACGGCGGAAAGGCCCTGGATGGCTCCCCGCTGCCCTCTCCCAAATCCCTGGCCGTGGCCGAACCGGCCCCGGCGCCAGCCGCCGGAACACACGCAACGCCTGTTCCCGCAGCCACCGACGCGCCCGTGTCTGTGCCCACGGCCCAGACATCCCCGGCCTCGCCGTCGTCTGCCCCGGCGCAGCCGCTTCATGACGCAACCCCGCTCGACGCCGTAAAAAAGCTTGTCCTCGTCGTCGCCCCGGACTGGAACGCCAACCGGGCCGAGGTCTCTCTCTATTCGCGTGACAGCTTCTCCTCCCCTTGGAAACGGCTGGGTAATCCGTCGCCCTGCATGGTCGGCCGCAACGGGCTGGCCTGGGGACGCGGCCTGGCCGAACCCCATTCCAGCGGGCCACGCAAGAAAGAAGGCGACGGCAAGACCCCGGCCGGGCTTTTCCCGCTTCCCCTGGCCTTCGGCTACGAGCCCCAGGCAAAGGCCTCCCAGGCCGGAATCCGCTTGCCATACCTGGCATTGGCTGCATCCACCGTCTGCGTCACCGATCCCGACTCAGCCGCCTTCAACGACCTGGCCGACTCCAAAAACCGCACCGCCGCCTGGACCCGCCAGGACCG
>NZ_JAZHDB010000027.1:0-7441 GCF_036584575.1 Desulfolutivibrio sp. | reverse complement strand
CGGACACCGCGCTGCGGGTCATCGCCGACCATTCCCGGGCCGTGGCCTTTCTGGTGGCCGACGGCATCCTGCCCTCCAACGAGGGCCGAGGCTACGTGCTGCGCCGCCTGATCCGCCGGGCCCTGCGGTTCGGGAAGCTCGTGGGCCTGTCCAAGGCCTTTTTGTTCGAGGTGGTTTTGTCCGTGGTCACCCACATGGGCGAGGCCTATCCGGAACTGACCACCAACCGGGAGTTCCTGGCCCGGGTGGTGCGCGAGGAGGAGGAACGCTTCGCCGCCACCCTGGACAAGGGCCTGGGCATCCTCTCCGAGGAGCTCGACGCCCTGGCCGCCACGGGCGGCGCGGTGCTCTCCGGCGCGGCCGCGTTCCGGCTGTACGACACCTATGGATTTCCCCTGGACATCATAAACGACGTGGCCGGAAAGCGCGGCATAAGCGTGGACGAGGCCGCCTACAAGGCGTGCATGGACGAGCAGAAGGCCCGGGCCAAAAAGGCCTGGAAGGGTTCGGGCGAGACCGACCCGGCCGTGCTCTTCCTGGAGCTGCTCGAATCGGGGCTCAAGTCGCGTTTTGTGGGCTACGACACGCTCGCCGCCCAAAGCCGGGTGGTGGCGCTGATCTCTGCCGAGGGGCAGGCCGTGGAGCGGTTGATCGAGGGCCAGTCCGGCTTTGCCGTGTTCGGGACCACGCCCTTTTACGGCGAGTCCGGCGGCCAGACGGGCGATGTCGGGCAGGTGGAGACCCTGACCGGGCAGGCGGCCGTCACGGCCGCCATCAAGGCCGGGACGGACCTGACCGCCCACCATGTGACCGTGGCCAAGGGCGAACTGCTCCTGGACCAGGAGGCCGAGCTTCGCGTGGACGAAAAAACGCGCCTGGCCACGGCCCGCAACCATACCTGCACCCATCTTTTGCACGCGGCCTTAAAAAACGTGCTGGGCGGCCACGTCAACCAGGCCGGTTCCCTGGTCACCCCGCAGCGCCTGCGCTTCGACTTCACCCACATGGCCGCCCTGTCGGCCGACGAGTCGCGCCGCATCGAGGACGAGGTCAATGCGGCCATCCTGGCGGCCATTCCGGTCACCCGGGAGACCATGTCCCTGGACGCGGCCCGGGGACGCGGGGCCACGGCCCTTTTCGGCGAGAAATACGGCGACGAGGTGCGGGTCATCGAGGTGCCGGGGGTGTCCATGGAGTTGTGCGGCGGCACCCACCTGTCCTCCACCGGCCAAGCCGGAAGCTTCCTGATCCTGTCCGAGGCCGGGGTGGCGGCCGGGGTGCGGCGCATCGAGGCCGTGACCGGCCTGGGCGCCCTGGAGCATGTCCGGACCATGCAGGCCGAATACGAACAGGGCTTAAAGGCGCTGAAGACCAAGCCCGGGGACATGGCCGGACGCATCAAAAAGCTTTTTGACGACATCAAGCTTTTGACCAGGGAAAAGGAGCAGATGGCCGGGAAGCTGGCCGCAGGCGGCGGCAAAAGCCTCATGGACGAGACCAGCGAGGTGGCCGGGATCAAGGTGCTCACGGCCCGGCTTCCCGGGGTCAACATCAAGGCCCTGCGCGACTCCATGGACGACCTGCGCTCCAAGATCCCCTCCGGCGTGATCTGCCTGGCCTCCCCCCAGGAGGACGGCAAGGTGGCGCTCATTTTGTCCGTGACCAAGGATCTGCATGGCCGGTTCACCGCCCCGGCGCTGATCAAGGCCGTGTCCGCGCCCATCGAGGGCAGCGGCGGCGGCCGCCCCGATCTGGCCCAGGCCGGAGGGACCAGGCCCGAGGGCATCGAAGAGGCCTTTGCGGTCTTAAAAGGCCTGCTGGCCTCCTAAGCCCCCGCCCAAGACGTCATCCTGCACGGCGCGCCGCCCAACCGGTCGGCGCGCCGTTTTTTTTGATCCTGCACCATGCCGCACCCCGGCCCGGGACATCCCGGGCTTTTTTTCGTCGCGGACAGGCACGGGCGGGCGCATGTCCGTTTCCCATGGTCTGGTGGGATTCATGGACGGCGGGACAATCCGCCCCACCACGGAGGACGCCATGATCGTGCGCTGCGAGATGTGCTTTTCGGATATCGGTTCCTGCGACCCCGGCGCGGTGCATGCGCCGCTGTCCGGGGCCATGTTCGGCCCCCTTGGGCCGGGATTTACGCCGCCGTTTGCCCCGGACGCCCCGTTTGAGGCCCTGCTGTGCCCCCTGTGCGGGCGACGGGCCGTGGGGCACGACATGGACCGGCCCGAGGCCTGCCGCCGGGACCGGCTGCTCACCCCGGAAGGCTATTTCGTGGCCGAAGGGACGGCCGAAAACCCCCTGTCCCCTCGAACGGGCCTAGCGGGCCGGGCGGGCCAAACGGGCCACAGCGGCCGAATTGGCCATCGTGGCCGCACAGGCCGCACCGCCGAAGCCAGGGGCGTGGCCCATGCCTGATCCCGCCCAGCCCGACCAACTCCTGCCCCCTGCCGCCGATCCCCGGGCCGTGGGCCGCCGGGTCTTCGACCTCCTGCACCAGGCCGTGCGGGACAAGGCCGACGCCGGGCTGCACGACATGTGGGCCAGGTTCTACCGCCTGGGCCGCAACCGGCCCTGGAAGGGCGTCAGCCCGACCGGCGTGCCCCTGTCCAGCGCCAATCTCCTGCACATGCACCGGCAACGCACGGTCAACACGCTCACCGACAACAGCCCGACCTTCAACGTCACCCGGGTGGGCGACGGCGGGGATGCGGACGTCTTTTTGACCATGGAACGCCTGGCCCGGCACTGGTGGATCGAACAGGAACAGCAGGCTGTGCTGGAGAAATCGGTCATACACGGCGAGACCTACGGCGTGGCCGTGGAAAAGGTCGTGTTCGACCCGGACCTGGAATACGGCCTGGGCGAGGTGCGCACCGTGGTGGTCGATCCCTTCCGCTTCGCGGTCTATCCGCCGCGCTGCCTGGACGTGCAGGACGCGGCGGCCGTGTTTCACATCGAACCCCTAAGCCTGCGGGAGATCGCCCGACGCTGGCCGGAGACGGGGCGCCTGGCCCGAAGCGACGCCGACCTTTTGGGGGAGCTTCTCGACCCCCGGCGGGAGGCGGCCCGGGGCGAGGCCGGACGCCGGGGATTTCTGGCCCGGGCGGGCGAGGTGGCCGGGGCGGTATTCGGCCTGGCCGGGAAAAGCCGCCTGCCCGACGACGAGGCCGTGGTCTGCGAGTGCTGGGTGCGCGACTTCTCCATGGACGGCGACCGGCCGCGCTATCCCGGCGGCATCCGCTGCGTCACGGTGTGCAACGGCGGCGACCTGGTGCTCTCCGACCGGGGCAACCCCTGCGTCAACCCGCACCTGGGCCCGGATGAGGCGGCCCGGACCTACCTCTACGACAAGTTCCCCTTCATCGTGGCCAATTCCGTCACCGATCCGGCCAGCCTGTGGGGCGCGTCCGACTTCGAGCAGTTGGAGAATCTCCAGATGGAGATCAACAAGTGCCTGTCCCAGCTCACCTACCACAAGGACCGTTGCGCCCGGCCCAAGATCATCAACCCCCGGGACTCGGGGGTGGCCAACGCGGCCTTCAACAACCGCCTGGGGATCATCAATCCCGCCTCCCAGGCCGCCGCAGGCGGCATCCGCTATCTGGAGTTCGCCAACAACACCAAGGACATCGAAACGGTCCTCGGCATCTACAAGGAGCTATTTCTCCAGGTGGCAGGCTCGCACGAACTGGAACAGGCCGTGGAGAGCGCCAAGCCGGTCATCGCCCACAAGGCCATCGCCGCCCTTTTAGAGCAGGCCGCGACCATGATGCGCGGCAAGATCCGCAACTATTCGAGACTGATCCGCGAGCGCGGCCGCATGTTTTTGAGCCACGCCCAGAACTGGTACGGCGAGGACCGCTGGATCACCTTCACCACGGACGCCGGCCCGGCGGCCATGCCCGTGCGCGGGGCCTTCTTGCGGGTTCCGGCCCGGCTCTCGGTGGTGTCCGGGTCCACCATGCCCGTGTCCCGGGTGCAGCAGCGCGAGGAGGCCCTGGCCCTTTACGAGATGGGGGCCATCGACCGCCGCGACCTGCTGGAAAAGCTCGACTGGTCCGGCCGGGAGGCCCTTTTGGGACGCCTGGAGGGGACGACGGCCCCCTCCTCTACGACCTCGCAAAAGGCGGCCCCGGAGGCGGCCACGGACGCTGCCACGGACGCTGCCGCCGCGCGCCTTGTCCCGGCCACCCCGAAAACGCCCGCCACGGACTTGGTCGGAAAACGGGTCGGAGGTGCGCTTCCGGTCCCGGTCCAGGCCGGATGAACCGGCAACCTCAGCCCCAGGAGACACGCCCATGCCGCTTTACGACTTTTCCTGCCCCGCCTGCGGGGGGGTCTTCGAAGACCTGTGCCCCCCGCACGGCCCGGACCCGGCCTGCCCGGGATGCGGCGGCCAGGCGAGGCGGCTTGTGTCCGTGGGTCGGGGATACCGGGCCGACGCGGACTGGATCGCCTCCGTGACCCGGGTGGTGGACAAGGCCAACCCGGCCCCCCATGTGCAGGCCTTTCTGGCCGACCCGTCCCGGGCCGCCTACCGGGCCTGGATGCGCGGGGAACGGCTGCGGCCCCTGGATCCGGGCGAGGGAATCCGTCGCCAGGACGCCGCCTACGCGGCCTGCGAAACGGCGCGCCGGGAGGCCCTGGCCCGGTTCGCCGCCAGACGGTTGAGCCCTGCGTAGTGCCCGGCGCGACGAAGCATGGATGGACGCAAGGAGGACACATGCAGTTTTTACGGGCCGTGGACGCCTACCGCTGGTACCGCTCCACCCGCTATGCGGCGGACCATCCCGAGGCCATGCCCCGAACCTTTTTCCAGGCCGCGCCCATGCAGCGGGCCATTGAGGCCCTGCACGACATCGGCACGATCCTGGCCCGGCTCGACGCGGCGCACCGCCTGGCGCTACGCGACAACACGGCGGGATTTCCCGGGGCCTGCGCGGCCCTGGAAGAGGGCCTGCGGCGCGGGGGATACCTCGTGCCGTAAGCGGGCCGGAAACGACATGGCGGGGACGCGGCCCGGGGTGGAAAACCATCCCGGGCTTTTTCGTAAAACAACGCAACGGACAGGGGACACATGGACGCACAAAACGATGTGGACGCCACGGCCGACCCGGTCGACTTGGCCGCTTCGCCCAGGGGCGACGGACCTGTCGCGCCCGACGGGCCGCCGGGGGCCGCCTGGGACGGCCTGCTGCGGGGCCTGGAGGAAAAGGTGGCGGGTCTGGTGGAGAACGGGCTGACCCGCCTGGGGAACGAACTGGACACGGCGAACCGCCTGGAGGCCGAGGCCGCCTTTGCCGCCGGACATCCGGACTTCGCCGAACTCAAACACAGCGGGCGGCTCACGGCCATCCGCCGCGACAACCCGCTTCTGGACGAGGTGGGGGCCTATTTCGCGGCCATGCTCGAACGCGAACGCGAGGCCGTGGCCGCCCGCCTGGAAGAGGCGTCCTTGGCAGCCGAGAAACGGACCCTGGAAAGCCTGCGCTCCAGACGGCTGGCCGCCACCCTGGGCCAGGGCCAGGGCGCGGCCCCGGATCGCGGGGGCGACCCGGAGTTGTCCGAGCCGGGCAGGTTCGGGGGTATGAACACGGTCCTGGCCAGACGTCTGGCCGCCCGGCGCGCCGCCGCCGGAAACTGACATCCAGGGGAGGACGACACATGGCGCTCAATCTTTCGGAAATCGAGGCCGTCACCAACGACTATTTCGCGGCCGCCGACGGCAAGGCCGTGGACATCTACTTTTCCAGTTCCTTTCTGCTGGATTGTCTCATGAACCGGCGCATGGGCATCTTCGAGCGCCCGGCCGGGGGCGAAAAAATCCGCATTCCCCTCAACTATTCCGACGCCGAGGGCGGCTTTTTCACACGGGCCGATCCCCTGTCGTCGGACGACCGGGCCAGCGTCAGCGCCGCCTTTTTCGAATGGAAGCACGCCTACGGCAACGCCACGGTCTACCTCACCGACGAGATCGCGGCCGCCGGGGACTATGCCGCCGTGCAGTTCGTGACCCAAAAAATCGAGACCGCCCAGAAGACCTGCGCCAACTGGCTGGCCGCCACCCTCTACAGCGCCGGGGGGGACGAGGCCCCCACCCTGACGGGCCTGCGCTCCCTGACCGGCGGCGACCCCGACGCGCCCTACGGCGGCATCGCCGAGAACCAGCTGGTGGCCGCCGACGGCTCCAAGCCCTGGCGGGCCGTGACCCTCGACGACGCCGCGTCCATGGGCCTCGACGTGCTGCAAAACATGCGTTCGGCGGCCAAGATCACCGACGGCCGCGACGGCAAGCCCAACGTGGCCGTGACCACCGAGGCCCTCTACAACAAGATCTCGCGCATCCTCCAGGTGCAGCAGCGGTTCATCTCCGACGACGAGGCCGCCCGGGCCGGATTCACCCACCTGGTCTTCGAGGGCATGATCCTGGCCGCCGACGACTTCTGCCCGGCCGGACACGCCTTTGCCGTCAACACCAACCACCTGGGCTTCGCCATCCACCAAAACGGCTTCTTCGCCCGCAGGCCGTGGACCGAACTCGACGGCCCGGCCGGAAAGACCATGAAGATCCTGTGGCACGGCAACCTGGTGTGCTCCAACCGCAAGGCCCACGCCGCCCACGCCAACCTGTCCTGATGGCGCGTTTCCCCGAAAATGCCGCCGCATTTTTGAGGGAGGCATGAAGCAGTGCAACGCCGCGAGCTCATCATCCAGCCCATGGATGGTGAGGCGGCAAGGAAAAAGGAGGTCCGCACCATGGCCCAGCCCATGAAGCTGTGCTTTTCCCAGGACGTCATGGAGACGTCCCCGCGCAAACTGGAGATCCTCGGCGCGCGCCGCGTCCTGGCCGACGGCCGGGGCTTTCGCTACGCCCTGGCCGCCCCGGGCGGCGTCCCGGCCGGAAAACTGAGCATGGCCAAGATCGCCGTGCCCCAGCACGTGGGCCTCGACGTCCCGGCCGCCGCCGTGGGCGAGCGGGTGCTGTGCCTGACCCTGGGCGCGGCCCCGGCCGCCGAGAACGACTACGAGGACGGCTATCTCCAGGTCGCGGCCGCCACCGGCCAGGGACACCAGTACCGCATCCTGTCCAACTCGGCGGCCGCCGCCTCGGGACGCATGGTCCTGACCCTGGCCGAGCCCCTGCGCTGCGGCCTGGACGACACCACCAAGGTCAGCCTCACGGCCTCGCCCTGGCGCGGCGTGGCCCCGTCGGACCAGGAGGAAAACCTGCCCGCCGGGGTAGCCCCCTGCGACATCCCGGGCGGCCACCACTTCTGGTCCCAGACCTCGGGCCCGGCCCTGTGCCTGTCCGCCGACGCCTCGGCCCCGGGGACCATGCTGGTTCCCGCCGCCACGGCCGGGGCCCTGGCCGGGGCCCCAGGGCGGATGTTCTTCGCCTGGATGAACTCGACAAGGATCTTTTAGACGACGC
>NZ_JAZHDB010000026.1:0-30769 GCF_036584575.1 Desulfolutivibrio sp. | reverse complement strand
ACGGGGCGGCAGCCTCGGCTATTGCAGCAACTCGTCCAGCAAGGGGATCAATCGGGCCAGGGCCTTGCCGCGATGGCTGCGGGCGTTTTTTTCTTCCGGCGTCAGTTGGGCGGCGGCGCGGCCGAGGGAGGGATCGAGGAACAGGGGGTCGTACCCGAAACCGCCGTCTCCCTGGGGGGAACGGGCGATGACGCCTTCCCAGGCAGCCTGGGTCTCGGCCCAACGGCCGTCGGGGGTGGTGGCGGCCATGGCGCAGACGAACCGGGCGGCGCGTTTTTCCGGGGGCACGTCGCGCAGGGCGTCCAGGAGTTTGGCGTTATTTACGGCGTCGGTGGCGTTAACGCCGCCGTAGCGGGCGGAATAGACGCCGGGGGCGCCGCCCAGGGCGTCCACGCACAGTCCCGAATCGTCGGCCACGGCGGGCAGCCCGGTGGCGGCGGCCACGGCGGCGGCCTTGAGGCGGGCGTTTTCGGCGAAGGTGGTTCCGGTTTCCGGGATGTCGCCAATGCTTGGAAAATCCGCGAGTCCCTTGACGGTGATGTCGGAGGCGGCGAGCAGGGCGCGCAGTTCGGCGATTTTTCCCTTGTTTGTGGTGGCCAGGACGATGATCTTCTCACTCGGCATGCGGCATGTCCTTTTCCAGGGCGAAAAACGGGGGCAAAAGCAGGGTGACGGTGGTGCCCTGCCCCACCTGGCTCTTGATTTCCACGGAGCCGCCCAGGTCGTCGAGGATTTTTTTGGTCATGGCCAGCCCAAGCCCGGCGCCCTTGTCGCGGGTGCTGAAAAAGGGGTTGAAGACCTGGGCCAGATGCTCCTTGGCGATGCCGTGCCCGGTATCGGCCACGGCCAGGTAGACGCTGCCCCGGCGCATGCCGGTGGTCACGGTCAACCGGCCGCCCTGGGGCATGGCCTCCATGGAATTTTTAATGAGGTTGAGCAGGCATTGCTTGAGCAGTTCCGTGTCTCCCCGGGCCTTGGGCAGGGAGTCGGAGGTGGTGATGGTGATTTCGACCCCTTGTTTGTCCATGCCCATGCGCATGATGTCGAGGGTCTGGCGGACCATGAGGTTTATGTCCACCTCGCCGGGGGTGGCCTGGGTGGGCCGGGAAAAATTGACGATGCTTTTTAAGATGGTATCCAGGCGGTTGGACTCCTGAAGGATGATGGAGACCTTCTCCCGGGCGGCGGCGTCGATGCCCGAGGAACGAAGCAGCGAATTGGCGAATCCGGCGATGGCGAACAGCGGATTGCGGATTTCGTGGGAGATGAACATGGACAATTCGCCGATGGCGGCCAGGCGTTCGGTTTTTTGCAGCCGACGTTCCATGAACACGTCGTGGGTCACGTCGCGGCGGATGATCACCATATGGGCCGGACGCCCCTCGCCGCCCACGGCGTGGGCCACGACCCGAAAGTAGCGCAGGCGGTCCTCGGCGTCCATGCGGGAATATTCGGCGCTGCCCCCCTTGCCGGAAACAAGCGCCGACCAGGGGGACACATCGTCGGAATCGGTTGGACGGAGATTTTGCAGATCGTCGAGCACAGCATCGCAGGAGAGTCCCAGAAGATCTTCCTTGGCCTTGCCCGTGCGTCGCCTGGCGGCGCGGTTGATGTCCTCGACCTTGCCGTCGGGGTCGGCCAGGACCACTTCGGCGTCCAGATGATCGAAGACCGCATCCAGGTAGATGCGGGCCCGGGTCAGGTCCAGGCGGCAGGATTCGCACAGGGAGGCCGTGGTCACGGTGGTTTTGAGCAGCATGGCCGTGCGGCGGTCCATGACCGTGGCCCCGGCCGGAACCGGGGTGTCCGGGGGCAGGCCCTGGCCGGTCAGGTCGATGATGCCGTTGACGTCGGGGGCGGCGGCCAAAAGCGCCGCCAAGGAGGCGTAGACGGGGATGTCCGGGCCGACGCTTATCTGCCCCGGGCCGCCCGGGGCCGCTCCGGCGAAATGGACCTCGGAGAAAATCTCATCCATGCCCGGGCCGCATAAAAAGGAGCAAAACGACTCGATGTCCGGCCCAAGGCCGTACAACGCGATCCGATAAGGCCATCTTGCCGCATCATCCCCTGACATATCCGGCGCTCCGTGGCCGCGCGGCAAGGCCGCGGCCGGTTTTGTCTTTTGGTTTGGGGCATGATAGCCGGGGATGACGCGCCATGCAAGGAACTTGGGGAAACCATGAACCGATCGATAAAAGTCTATTCCATAAGCCTTGGCTGCCCCAAAAACCGGGTGGACGCCGAGGCCGTGCTGGGGTCCATGCCCGGCGGGGTCCGGATCGTGGCCGATCCGGCCCAGGCCGACCTGGTGGTCATCAACACCTGTTCGTTCATCAAGCCCGCCGTGGAGGAGTCGGTGCGGGTGATCCTGGACACGGCCGAGGCCATCCGGGGGCTTTCCCCCCGGCCGAAACTGGCCGTGACCGGATGCCTGCCAGGGCGGTACGGCGAGGAGTTGCGGGCCGGGCTGCCCGAGGTGGACGTGTGGGGGCTGCCGTCGGAGCTGGCGGAGCTGCCCGGACGCCTGATCCGGGCGGTGTCGCCGGACGGCCCGGGGTTGTCGGACCTGCGGCGACCGTTCCCGGGAACCCGGCTTGTCAGCACGCCGCCGGGGTTCGCCTACGTGAAGATCGCCGAGGGCTGCAACCACGCCTGCGCCTATTGCACCATCCCCTCCATCCGGGGGCGGCTGGTCAGCCGTCCGGTTGCGGACATCGTGGCCGAGGCGGCGGGGCTTGTGGCCGGGGGGGCGTCGGAGCTGATCCTGGTGGCCCAGGATCTGACGGCCTACGGCCGGGACATGGGCAAAGGAAAGGGCCTGCGGGAACTCATGGAGGGCCTTTTGCCCCTGCCGGGGCTTTCCCGGCTGCGGCTCATGTATCTCTATCCGTCGGGACTCGACGCCGGGTTTCTGGATTTTCTGGCGGCGGCCGGGCCGCCGCTTCTGCCCTATTTCGACATCCCCTTCCAGCACGCCCACCCGGACGTGCTGCGGGCCATGGGCCGTCCCCGCTCGGATGCGCCCGAGGCCATTGTGGCCCGGGTGCGGCAGCGGTTTCCCGAGGCGGCCATCCGCACCACGTTCATCACCGGCTTTCCGGGCGAGACGCCCCGGCGGTTCCAGGCCGTGCTTGACTTCGTGGCCCGGGAGCGGCTGCACCATGTGGGGGTGTTTCCCTTTTCGCCCGAGGAGGGCACCCGGGCCGTGACCCTGCCGGGAAAGGTCTCCGGGGCCGAGGCCCGGCGTCGGCGCGACGCGCTCATGGAGCTTCAGGCCGAAATCAGCGCCGACATCCTGGCCGGATATGTAGGGCAAACCCTGCCGGTCCTGGTGGATGCGCCGCACCCGGAATGGCCCGGGCTTTTCGTGGGCCGCACATGGTTCCAGGCCCCGGAGGCGGACGGCGTGACCTACGTCAGCGGCCCGGGCGTGGCCCCGGGGAAACTGGTCATGGCCGAGATCGTGGAAAGCAAGGACTACGATCTGGTGGCCCTGGCCGACGGCTGACCGGACGGCGCATCCCCGGCCCCGGCCCCGGCGCTGGCCCCGGTGCTGGCCCCAGAACTGGCGCGGGCCCGCCCGGAGGGCGTCCTGCCCGATCCTGCAAGACCGGCTACCCGCCCGGCCGCTGGCGTGAAAAGGTCAGGCGCGGGATGTAGCGATGCCCGTCCACGGCCTCAAGCCCCGGGACGCTATTATAGGTATGCAGGCTGTCCCCCTGCCCCAGGACGGCGGCCTCGTGACGGGCGACCTCGGTTTCCCGGTAGGCGTAGGGGTTCAGGGTCTCTATTTCAAGGATGGCCAGGGCCCGGCCGTAATGTCCGGAACAGTCCTGGGCCGGGCGGTAGAGACGGCCGCCATGGCGAAAGACCCGCCCGGCCGGGCGGGCGCGGCGCACGTCGGAGACCACGGGATTGCCCGGGTGGGGAACAAACGGCCCCAGGGGCGAATCCGCGTAAAAAACCGACAGTTCGTCCCAGGATGACCCCCCCTCCAGGCGCAGATTGGCCATGAGCCACCAACGTCCCTCGTGCTCGAACAGGGTGGAATCCACCGCCCGCACCCCGGACAAAAGCGTGGCCGCAGGCTCCCATTCCAGGGGAAAGCGCACGGCCCGAAACAGCTCCGCCCGGGCGGCCTGGGCGCTTTCCGGAACCATGTAGACCTCCCCGCCCCATTCGAAGACAAAGGGATAGGACAGGTGGTGCGGGGTGTGCAGGACCGTGTGCGGCGGCCCGAACGTCCCGTCCGGGGCCTGGGTCATGACCGCGATGCTGCCATGGCCCGTGTCCTTGTCGATGTGCTCGAAAAAAAGATGCGTGACCCCGTCACGGACGAAGGGAAAGGGGTCGGCCCAGCCGGAGGCGTCCGGGGGAAAGGCCGGGGTGAAGCCGCCCAGGTCGAAGGGATCGCCTCCGCCCCGGCGCAGGGCCAGAAACCACTGGGGCCGGAAAAAGATGTCCCGCCAGGCCGTGGCCGCAGCACGGCGCGCCAGGCGGGGCAGAAAGCGCAGCATGGCCGCGTCCCCGGGAACGGCGACGGGAGGGGCGACCTCCAGGGGCGTGGCCCGGGCCGCCCAGGCCCCGGGACCGCCGTCTTGGAGCTCGCGCACCATGCGGGGGACGAACCGGGCGGCCGTGACGCAGGCCGGGGCGGCGGTGCGGCCAAGCGACAGGGGGAAGACCGCCGCCGCACTGCGGTAGAGAAGCCGGGGCGGCTGCTGGGCCGTGTGCCAGACGAGCCTGGGCTCCCAGCAAGGGGCCGGATCGGCCAGCGCCGCGAAGGCCTGGACCGGGGCCTGGGAGGCGAAGTCCAGGAAATCGAGAACCAGCAGCCCGTGCCGGAACGCGGCCGGAAGCCCGGGAGGGATTTCCAGGTTGCCCGGGACGATCAGGAGATCCAGGCGGTCCTTTCTGGCGGCGCAGGCCAGTTCATCCGGCCATCCCGGTCGACAGGACAATTCCAGGGCCCGAAGGCCTTCCGGCAGGACCGCCGGGGCGAAGGGGTCCACGGCAACCGGGGTCAACAGTCGGTCCAGGCGCTGATAGAGGGAAAAGAGCAGGCCCGGTTCGCGGCCCGGCCACGGCAGGGAAAAAACCATGGGCGCGACGGACAGGTCGCGCAGGAAGTGCGCAATATCGGCCTGAAAACGCGTGACCCGGTCTCCCGGCAAAAGAATCGCGACGCGCAGGGGGATGATGTTCATAACGTGTGACTTCCGGCTGCGCAAGTCGCGTAGCCATGGTTTGTGGCGAGGGATATTGCCATCACCTATCTGATGTGCTAGGACGCGTGTAACATATGAAAATGGTTTTTAAATTTCTCCAGGGCTGTGTTGGCTGGGCTTGGTTTGCCACGCCATTTGATGACACCGCGCACTTTGAGATGAAACGGATAGGTATCGGATCACAAATTTCTTTCGCCATTTTATTGTGACATAAAGACTGTACCGTATATCGCTTCACGACGACGGTTCAAACAGGGTAAAGTTATTCTTTGACTTTCGTTTTCGGTGCCCAGACAGCCATCACAGCTCATGAAAACAAACACAAACCAGCGCATGCCCCGGGAAAAACGCTTTACGTTCGATTCGTTTTTACTGCCAAATCTCCAAGTCCACAATCAAAACCGATCATGCCGAATACCTTTTGAACAGACTTTCCACCGGCCCATTCGCTTCATGGAACATGATCAACATCCGGCCATATGCACTGTACCAGGTCAGAAATGCTGACTGCGCCTGCCTATTGCGCCGAAAGCGTTGCGTGCACCAGTTGCGGTTCATATTTCCATAAAACACAACGTCTTGCGATAGGATCCTGATATGACGTATGGGACGTGCCCCCCCCCGCAATCGCTCTCCATGCCGGAAACGGCATATGTCACCCTCTGGTTTCCCAAGCCCTCTGAGACGTTCATCTATCGCGAGGCCCAGGTCATGCGGCGCATGGGCATGCCGCTCACGGTCTATGCCATGTACGGCCGCCTGGACAACCACTTAAGTGACGACATGCTGCGCGACGACATCCCGGTGGAACGGATGGGATGCCGACACATCCTGCCCGGGGCCTCGGCCTTTGTCTATTGGTTGAAGCGTCGTCCGGAGGTTTTCAAGCCGCTTATGGCCTCTCTGCTTTTCCGGCGCTGGCGCTGCCTGGAGCAGACCGGGGAGAACTACTGGGCCTGCTATTGCGGCTGCCATCTGGCCCGGCGTTTCGAGGAGACCGGGGTGCGCCACATCCACGCCTGCTGGGCCAATGGCCCGGCCACGGCCGCCTGGGTGGCTTCGGCCCTAACCGGCATCCCCTTCAGCTTCACCGGCCGGGCCGGGGACATCTATCCCGCCGACGGGGCCCTCAAAGAAAAAATCGCCCGGGCCGCCTTCACCCGGGTCGATGCCGCCTTCAACCTCGACTACCTGCGCGGCTTTGCGGACGGACACGACGACAAAATCGTGCTCGTGCGCAACTGCCTGTCCTGGGAAAACTGCCAGGACGCCCCGGCCCCCATGCAGCCGCCCTACCACATCATGGCCCTGTGCCGCTTCGTGCGCACCAAGGGGCTCGACGTGCTTTTGCGGGCCTGCAAGTCCCTGGCGGACGATGGGCTGGATTTTACCCTCACCCTGGCCGGGGCCGGCCCCCAGTGCCTGCCGCTCAAGGCCCTGGCCCGGCGGCTGGGGCTGACGGACCGGGTGCGTTTCCCGGGTTTTGTGCCCCACGATCAGGTGCCCCGGGTTCTGCGCGAGGCGGACGTGTTCGTGACCCCGAGCAAGGTGGTGCAAAGCGGGGATCGCGACGGCCTGCCCACGGTCATCATGGAGGCGCTGATGCACCGGGTGCCGGTGGTGGCCACGGACGTGGGGGGCATCCGGGAAGTGGTGCGCGACGGCGAGACCGGCCGACTTATTCCCCAGTTGGACGTGGAGGCCATGAAACGGGCCATTCTGGACGTGCTGACCCACCGGGACAAGGCCCTGGCCATGGCCGAGCGGGGACGGCAGCTCATCTTGGACTATTACGACTCGGAAAAAAACGCCCGCCGGATGATCGAACTCATCTGCGCCCATTCGGCCTGACGCGGCTCCCCCCCCTCGGCGCCCGACCACGGTCAGGGTCGGCGTTTTTTCTCCCAGACCGCGGCAAACGCCTCTTCGTGGCGGCGGGACATGGCCTCCAGGGAAAATTCCGCAACGGCCACATCCCTGGCCGCCTGACCCATGCGCCGCCGCAGCAGCGGATCTCCTAAAAGCTCCCCCATGGCCCGGGCCAGGGCCTCTGGCCTGCCCGGGGGGACAAGCCTGCCCGTGATCCCGTCGCGCACCACCTCGGGAACCCCACCCACGTCCGTGGCCGCCACGGCAAGACCCGAGGCCATGGCCTCCAGAACCACGTTGGGCAGCCCTTCGTGCCGCGAGGAAAGCGCAAAGATCGTGGCCCGGGCATAATAGCGGCGCACGTCCGCATCGCCCGGGAAAAGCCGGATGCGCTCCCGGAAGGGGCTGGCCTGGATGCGACGGACAACCTCCTCCCGGACGGGACCGTCCCCCACCAGCCACAATTGGGCCTCGGGGCGCTCCGGGGCCAGCAGATCGAAGGCCGCAAGCAGGGTGGCGTGGTCTTTGACCGGGTCCATCCTGGCCAGACACAGGATGACCGGCGGGCCGTCCGGAGGGGCGGCGGCGGGCGTGAAGGCCTCGGTGTCGACCCCGTTTCGGATCACGGCGATCCGGCCTGCGGGCACGCGATAGGTCCGGTTCAGAAGGGTTTTGACGGCCCCGGCGTTGCACAGGACATGGTCGGCCAGGGGCCACAGCAACCATTCATGCTGCTTGGGCGGGTCCGCCGCGCCCCGGCAGTTGCCCACCACGGCCGGGACTCCGGCCAGCCGCCCCAGCACCCGGCCCCAGATGTTGGGGACCACGGTCAGGGGAACCAGCATGTCCGGCCGGTGAGTGCGCAGCGCCCGCCACAGGGCGGCCAGGGAGCGCGGCCCCACGGCCCCGGCGTCGCACAGGCGGCGCACGGTCAGGCCGTACCGCTCGGCCTGGGGCAGGAAATCCTCCCCGGCCATCAGGGTCCACACCTCCGCCCGGAAACGTTGCGGGGAAAGGCGCGCCGCCAACTCCAGGGCATGGCGCTGGGTGCCGCCGAAGCACAGATCCTGCAGCAAAAAGGCCACGCGCAGGGGTTCGGCTTGTTCTTTTCGGGCAAAGGTGGGATTGACCACGGGGCCACGCTGAACGGTAAGGGTTTTGGGGAAACCGACAGGGTGAGTCCCTAGCCCGAACCAGGGCAAAAGGAAAGTTCGAGCCCCGGACGGGGACGCATGGAGCTTCATGACCACAGAAGAGACCGCCCCGGACGCGCCCGCCGCCTCGCAGCACGGCATCCTGGGCAAATTTCTCAAGCTGGCCGGGGCGCAGTGGATGCGCGACTCGCTGCACACCCTCTTTCTGATCCTCCTGGCCCGGGAAAGCTCGAACACCTACGGCGGATTCATGCTGGCCTTCGGGCTTGGCCAGTTCATCCTGTTTCTGGGGGAATTCGGCCTCAACCAGCCCCTGGTGGCCTCCCTGAGCCGCCGCTTCGCCCGAACCGGGGAGATTCTGGCCCAGTACACGGTCATCAAGGCGGTCCTGTTCGTGGCCGGGATGGCCGGGGTGGTGGGCATGGCCTGGCAGCAGGGATACGACGCGCAACTGGTGGGGCTGGTGGCGGTCATCTCCCTGGGGGTGGGCCTGGAACCGCTGTCCGGGACGTTTTTCGTGGCCTGCCGGGTGCGCGGCCGCCAGGACCAGGAGGCCCTGATCCGGGCCGTCGCCGCCGTTTTGGGCTACGGCTGGGCCTTCGCCACCCTTTTGGCCGGGGCGGGACCGCTGTGGATGGGGCTTTTCAAGGTGGTGGAGAACACGGCCAACCTGGCGGGCGGCGTCCTGGTCACCCTGCGGGGCGAACAGTGGAACCGTTTCGACCTGGGGCGCAAGGCCATGCTGCGCATCTGGGGCACGACCCGAAACGGCGCGCCGTTTCTGATCATGGCCCTGGCGGCCATCACCTATAACAAATCCAACCTGTTCTTCCTGCAACGCGTCGGGGGCCAGGAGGCCGTGGCCCGGTATTCCGTCACCTGGGAACTGGTGGACGGGGTGTCGGTGCTGGTGTGTTCGCTGCTTTTGAGCAACGTGCTGTTCCCTTTGTTCTCAAAGCTGTGGAAGACCGGGCGCGAGGAATTTCACCGCCTGGCCCGGCTCTCGGCCCAATGGCTTCTGGCCCTGGCCCTGCCCATCGTCTTTCTGCTGACCGTGGAATCGGATCGCTTCATCGGCCTGATCTACGGCCCGGACTATGCCGAAGCCATCTGGCTGCAAAAATACCTGGCCCCCACGGTGCTGGTGGCCTTTTTACACAACCTGGCCGCCTACCTGATGCTCAGCCAGGGCCGCCACCGGCTCCTGCTCTTCATCTACTTGGCCGGGCTGGCCCTCAATCTGGTGCTGTGCGCCACGCTCATCCCGCCCCACCCCCTGGCCGGGGCGGCCCTGGCCATCGTCCTGACCAAGACGGCCGTGGCCGTGGCCACCACCGGCTACTGTCAGAAAACCGTGGGCCTTTTCACCCTGCGCACCCTGTCCCCCATCCTTTTGGCCGCCGGATTGGGCATGGTCCTGTACCTGGGACTTGGCCCGTTCGTCTTCCGGGAACTGGCCGAAGCGGCAGCCATCGCGCCCATGCTGACATTGCTGGTGCAGCTATGGCGCAGGCGGGTCCGGACGCCTGCAGCGGGTTGACGTCCCCTTAAAACCGAGAAATACAGGTTGTCAGCACCCGGCCTTTCTGGTAGGAAGCTAAATCCTTTCAAGGAGAGATCGCGTTGGAGGTTAACCCATGGAAAAAACAGCGGAAATGACAAATGAACACAGCAACACCCCGGAGATGGAGGTAAATTTCGAGGCCGCCCTTGAAAATTACTTAAATGAAGACTTTGGGGACATCGACGACGGCACCATCGTACCCGGCGTTGTCGTGCGGGTGGGCAAGGAGCACGTCCTGGTGGACGTCAACTTCAAGTCCGAAGGCCAGATTCCCGTCTCCGAGTTCACCGACCCCGAGGGCAACGTGGACATCAAGGTCGGAGACCAGATCGACGTCTACGTGGTGCACAAAAACGAATCCGAAGGCACCATCTCGCTGTCCCGCGACCGGGCCAAGCGGATGCAGCTTTTTGATAAGCTTGAGGAGCTCCAGGAAAAAGACGACGTCATCACCGGCCGCATCGTACGCCGCATCAAGGGCGGCTACACCGTGGACCTGGGCGGCGTCGAGGCCTTTTTGCCCGGCTCCCATGTGGATCTGCGCCCGGTTCCGGACATGGACGCCCTGGTCAACCAGGACTTCGAGTTCCGGGTTCTCAAGATCAACCGCCGCCGCAGCAACGTCATCGTGTCCCGTCGGGTTCTTCTCGAAGAACGCCGGGATTCCATGCGTCGCGACCTGCTCAAAACCCTGGCCGAGGGCCAGACGGTCACCGGCAAGGTCAAAAACATCACGGAATACGGCGTGTTCGTGGACCTTGGGGGCCTGGACGGACTCATGCACATCACGGACATGTCCTGGAAGCGCATCAAGCATCCCAAGGAACTGGTGCATCTGGGCGACGAGCTGGAACTCAAGGTTCTGTCCTTCGACCAGGAAAAGCAGAAGGTCTCCCTGGGCATGAAGCAGCTGGTGGACGATCCCTGGCAGAACATCGGCGACAAGTATCCCGAGGGCACGCGCCTTTCCGGCAAGGTCACCAATCTGGTGGACTACGGGGCCTTCGTGGAGCTTGAGCCCGGCGTCGAGGGTCTGGTCCACATCTCCGAGATGTCCTGGACCCGCAAGCTGCGGCATCCGTCCCAGATGGTGCATGTGGGCGACGAGGTCGAGGTGGTGGTGCTTGGCGTCGATTCCGACAAAAAGCGCATTTCCCTTGGCATGAAGCAGGTCCGCCCCAACCCCTGGGATGTGGTGGCCGAGAAGTACCCCGAGGGCACGGTGCTTGAGGGCACGGTGAAAAACATCACCGAGTTCGGCATCTTCATCGGCATCGAGGACGGCATCGACGGCCTGATCCACGTCTCGGACATCTCCTGGACCAAGAAGATCCGCCACCCCGGCGAGCTCTTCAAGGGCGGCGACACGGTGCGGGCCAAGGTGCTCACCGTGGACAAGGAGAACGAGAAGTTCACCCTGGGCGTCAAGCAGCTTTCCGAAGACCCCTGGACCAAGGTGCCGGACAACTATCCGGTGGGCACCGTGGTGCATGGAACGGTGACCAACATCACCGACTTCGGGCTGTTCGTCGAGGTTGAGGAGGGCATCGAAGGTCTGGTGCACGTCTCCGAGATCAGCCGCAAGAAGGTCAAGACCCCGGCCGAGGTATATAAGGAAGGGGACGAGATCGAGGCCAAGGTCATCCACGTCAGCGCCGACGAGCGCCGCCTTGGACTGTCCATCAAGGCCACCAAGGAAGAGGAAGACAAGCGCAAGGCCAAGGAGTTCCGCACTGCCGGGCCCAACGACACCGGCAGCAATCTGGGCGAACTGTTGCGCCAGAAGCTGGAAGAGGATGCCCAGTAACCGGTCCTTTCCCAGTCGGCGTCCTGCGCTTTTTGTTGTGCTTTTGATCGTGGCGGCCGTGGCCCTCCTTCTGGGGGCCAGGGCCGTCACGTCTTTTTTTTCCGATGACGAAGGCGGCGGCCTGTTCGCGGCCAAGGCCCGCCTCGGCCTGGTGCGCCTGGAGGGCTTTTTGGGCGACGCCGAGCCCGCCGTGCGCTTCATCAAGGAACTGCGCGAAGACCCCACGATCAAGGGGGTCATCCTGCGCATCAATTCGCCCGGCGGGGCCTTCGGGCCGTCCCAGGAAATCTACCAGGCCGTGGCCCGCCTGGCCGCCGTCAAACCCGTGGTGGCCTCCATGTCCACAGTGGCCGCCAGCGGCGGCTACTACGCAGCCTGCCCGGCTCAGCGCATCTTCGCCAACCCGGGCACGCTGACAGGCAGCATCGGGGTCATGGCCCAGTATCCCAACGTCCGCGAGCTGTTGGAGAAAATCGGGGTGTCCTTCGAATCCCTGGCCAGCGGCGACCTGAAAACCGCCGGGTCGCCCTTCAAAGAGCTCAAGGAGGCCGACCGGGCCTATCTGGAAGGCATCGTCACGGACCTAAACGCCCAGTTCCAGCACGCCGTGGCCACCGCCCGCAAACTGTCCCCGGAATCCGTGGCGGTCATCGCCGACGGCCGGGCCATGACCGGGCAGCGGGCCCTGGCCCTGGGGCTGGTGGATGAGCTCGGGGGGCTGGAGGAGGCCGAGGACTACCTCAAGGCCGAGGTCGGCCTGTCGGGACAGAAAACGCCCACGGTGACCGGCCCCAAACGCAAACGCGGGGCGCTGGAATGGCTCCTGGGCGCAAGGTCCGCGCTGGACGCCGGGGACGCGGCCGCCCTGGCCCGGCTTTTCACCCCGTCAGGGGAGTCCGGCGGCATGCCCGAGGTGCTGGCCACGGGGCGGTAGCGGCGGGACGACGGGGGATGAGGCGTCGGCCACGGGGCGGCGACGGCGAAACGTCGAGGGAGGCAATGCCTCCGGCGGCCAAAGGGGCATGGCCCCTTTGGAAACCCTTTTCGAAATCTCCCAGGGCTCACTTCCCCCGCTCGAAGCTGTAGTTGCCCTTGAAAAACTCCTCCACGTACCATTCGATCTGGCCGTCGTCGGCCAAAACCATGTCCAAAAGCCGCACCGACCCCAGAAGCCTGCCGATAAGGTCCAGCTTCTCCTCGATCACGGGGCTGACGTACTTGGCGATGGTGCCTTTCACCATGTCGCCCTTAAGCCGCGTGCGCAGGCCGATGCGTTTGAGGATGGCCGCAATCAGCATGGCCCGCCGGGACCGGCGTCCGATGTCCGCCGCGCCACCCTTGAACGAAAACGTGATGTAGTTGTCGTTGACGTTTAAGCCGCAGTAGGTGTCCACGGTGGCGAAGTGGTAGCCCAGCCTGGAATTGAAGTTCAGGTATTCCTTGGACACGGCGGCATAGTTGGGACCGCCCATGCGTTCGTCCTGGGCCGGCCCGGCCATGGCCGACTCGGCCACGATGTTCATGAACCCCTTGATGTCCACCCCCACCGCCCCCACCCAGCGCACGTTGGGATGGGTCATGCCCTGGAGCAGGGCCCGAAACGGCACGGAGACGATGTCGGTCAGGGTGCATTCCTGGGCGCAGTTGGGCGCAAACCCGCCGCCAAGATCCACGGCGTAGATGCGCATGGGAAGGGGCACCCGCACCCGCAGGGCAAAGGATTTGTCCACGCTTAAACTCTCGTTGATGCGGAACATCTCGCGCATGGACAACTCGTGGGAAAAGCGGATCACGTCATGCAGGGTGCGGCAATTGTCGGGGCTGAAATCCTCCCGCTCCGGGTCCACAAGATTGAGGATGGCGATTTTTTTCAGGGCCGAGCGCGCGGTCTTGTAGGTCGGGCTGCCCTTCATGGGATTGACGGGCTTTTTGCGCTCGAGGATCTGCTCCACCCGGCCGCCGTAGACCAACCGGCTGGTGGCGTCCACGGTGATCTCGGCCCCATGGGGGATGGTCGTCGTGCCGGAGCCGGTGCCCACCAGGGTGGGGATGCCGAATTCCCGGGCCACCGAGGCCATATGCCCGGTGACGCTGCCCACGTCGGTGACGATGGCCCGCACCCGGCCCAAAAGCGACACGTAGCGCGGCGAGGTCTGGGGGGCGATGAGGATGGACCCCTCAGGGATGTTGACCAGGGTGTGGTCCGAGGTGACCACGAAGGCGGGACCGGCGGCCTTGCCCCGGGCGGCCGTGCAGCCGCCGCGTAAAAGCACCGGAAACCCGGGAACCTCCTCGCCCGGCGTGGCGTGCTCGTCGGGACAGGTGTCGTCGTCGCACAGCAGATCCAGGTTGAGCGGCCGGGCCTGGAGGATGACCAGCCGCCCCTCGCCGTCCAGGGCCCACTCGATGTCCAGGGGGCGGCCGTAATGCCGCTCCAGGCGCAGGCCGTACCCGGCCAGGGTGGCGATTTGCGCGTCGGTGAGGCAGCGTTCGTTGCGGATGTCGTCGGGCACGGCCTCGGTGGTCAGCCCGCTTTCGCCGCCGCGAACGACGCGCGTCTGCTTGTCGGACACGCGCATGGCCGTGGGTTGCAGGGTCTTTTTCTCGACCTCGTAATAGTCCGTGGCCGAGGAGCCGTCCACCGCGCCGATCCCCAGCCCCCACACGGCATTGATGAGAATGACGTTTTTGCGGGTGTCGTTGGGGTCGCGGGTATACATGACCCCGCTGGCCGCCGCATCCACCATGGTCAGGCACAGGGCGCTCATGACCACATGGTCGCAGGGGTAGCCCTTGCTGCGGCGGTAGTAGACCGCCCGGGGGTTGAACACGCTGGCCACCACCTCCTTGTAGGCGGTGATGATGTCCTCGGGCCGGACGTTGAGCACCGAGGAATGCTGCCCGGCGAAGCTCGATTCCGAATCCTCGCTCAAGGCCGAACTGCGCATGGCCAGGCGCACGCCCGGGCCGTATTCGCGCACCAGTTTGTCCGCCTCCAGACGCAGGGCCGACTCCACATCCGGGGGCAACGGGGCCTCGAGCACCAGCTTGCGGGCCTGTTCGGAGAGCTCCAGCAATTTTCCCGTATCGTCGATGTTTAAGCCCCGCAGGAAACGTCCGGCCCGCTCGAAGATGCGGTTTTGGCGCAAGAACTGGTAGCAGGCATAGGCTGTGACCGCGAACCCCCGGGGGGTGGTCAGATGCACCCGGTTTTTGACCTCGCCCAGGCTGGCGGCCTTGCCGCCCGTCTCCGAGGCGTTTTCCAGGCTCAGGCTTTCCATGGACATGGTGGGGGCCGTGGGCTCGATCTCCTTTTTGCGCACCAGCTCCTGCAAGAGGCTGATGCCGATGCGCTCCACGGCGTCGAACAATTCAGGATAGCGGCCATCGGACAGGGCGTTTAAGTCTTCGGCAATGTCATAGACCACCTTGAGCAGAAGCTCGGTGCGGTCCAGAATGTATTCCAAAGTGAAGGGTTTTTCCCCATAGCAAATCCCCTCGATGTCGGTGATAAGCTCCAGGGCCATGTTGTTGCCCGCCAAAAGACTTTGGAAATACTGGTACTTCTTTTTAAAGATGTCTTTCTCGGGGGCGGCGCCGTCCAGAAGCCCGCTTTTTCGGAACAGGTGGAACAGGTTGAACATGTCATGGCCCTCTTTTCGAAGTCTGGGTTACAGCGCCGTGGTCATGACCATGGCAGGCAGCTCCGCCTGCATGGCGGCCAGGGCCTCGCGCGACCCCAGGGTCACCACATGGGCGTCTTCCATGGCCTTCGAGAGTATTTCGCCGAAATGGCGGAAATCATCAAGGGTCGTGGCCAGGATTTCCCGACGCATGCGCTCCCGTCCGGGCTCGTCGTCCCCGGCCAGGATGCGGCCCATGGCCGCGTTGCCCTGGGCGTCGGGCAGCATGTACGCGTCCAGGTCGCCGATGGCCCCGACAATGGCCTGTTCCATCTCCTCGGCCGAAAGGTCCACGGTGCGCAGATAGTTTCCGGCCTCGCGGAACACCTCCAGGGTGCGCAGGGTTCCCGGGTCGCGGTAGGACACGAAGGTCATGGGGCCCGCCAGCCGGTCCAGGGAGCAAAAGGCCCCGTAGGCCCCGCCGCGCACCCGCACCCGGTCCCACAGATAGGCCATCCGCAGATGCCGCGAGGCCACCATGGACGAACCGTGAAAGACATACCCCGCCTTGGCCAGGTCCACGCAAAGGCCCACGAAGTTGACCTGGGCCGGGATGACGATCCCTTCCAGGCGGGGCAGCTCCCGGGGTTCCCAGATCGCCGGGGGCGTGTGGCCGCCGGGCAGCCGGTCGAGCAACTGCGCCAGAGCCGGACGAAAGGCCGCGAAGCGCTCCGCATCCAGGGTCACGTTGGCCACGGCCCCGCTTTTGGTGATCACGATGTCCCGCAGCCGGGCCAGATCCCGGGCCACCCCGTCCCAGTCGTCCTGGATGCGCGCGCACAGCTTGCGCAGGAAAAAGAGATTCTCGACGCCGCGCATGCGTTCGGCCGCCCAACCGGCCCGGCCGAACCGGGCCCGCAGCCGGGACGAGGCCGCGGCATGTCCCGACGGGGCCAGACGCCGTTCGGCCCGGGCCTTGGCCTCAAGGGCCATCTGGGACAGGCGGGCGCGATTGTCCAGGCGGGCGCTCTCCAGCACATCGGAGAAAATGCCCAGGAAATCCGGGATCTTGTCCATGGTGGCCTTGCCGCGCACAAAAAGCCTGGACGCGGCCTCGCGGTCGGCGGGCCGGTCCTTGACCGAGGTCAAAAAAATGTCGCGGCCGATGCCCCCGGTCTTGCGGGCGATGCGCCGGGTCAACGACACGAAGTCTTCCCGGGCCGTGCCGGTCTCCAAAAGCGCCCGGCCGAAAAAGGGCGTCAGGGGCAAGAGCTCCTCGGGCACGCCCGCGATGTCCAGGCCCAGCTCCAGATAGACGATGCCGCTGGTGGGCAGGTCGTGGAACAGGACGGCCGCCCCGGCGGCGTCGTGGGTCTTTGTGGGCAGGATCTTGTTTTCGGCAGGCAGGTCGGACACGCCCAGGCGGGGGATCATGGCCAGGGCCTCGGGGGAATCCGGGGTGTCATGCACTTCGCACAGGCTGGCCTGGGCCTTTGCCGCCCGGGCCAGCCCCTCGGGCCCGAGTTCCCTGGCTTTCGCCGCCAGTTCCTCGGCCTCTTCGGCCTCGGTGCGGGGGCCAAGCCCGGGGTCCGGGGTCAAGACCAGGGTCAGCCGGTGGGGATTGTTCAGGAAAAAGGCGGTGATGGCCGCCTCGAACACCTGCTCGCCCCGGGCCAAACGCTCTTTGACGGCCGCCAGGGGGGCCTCGAAACTCACCCGTTCCAGGGGGTCGCCGCCATGCAGCCAGGTGGTCAGGGAGCGCAGCATAAGCGACAGCCCGCGCGGAAAGGAGCCGGTGTTGTTCTCACGCAGGGCGAATTCCAGGGAGTTGACGGCCGCCTCCACGGCCTCGGCCTCGACGCCGTCCCGGACCAGCCCCTCCAGGGTGGCCAGGACCAGTTCCTCCACCCGCGAGGCGTCTTCCGGATCGATGCCCTTTAAGCCCGTGGAAAAGGACATCTGTTTGAGCTCGGCCTCAAGGCCGCCGCCGGCCAAGTCCTCGCCCAGTCCCGAATCGATGAGGGCCTTGCGCAGGGGCGACGACGACATGCCGATCAGGATGTGCTCCAAGACCTCAAGCACCAGGGCGGTTTCCGCATCCTGCGCCCCGTGCAAAAGCCAGTTCACGGTGACGAATCCCTTGGCCGCCTCGCCCTGGCCTGCGGCATAGGGCATGCGGGCCAGACGCGGCGCGGCGAAGGGCGGCTGGTCGGCCACGGCCGAATACGAGGCCTGGGGGGCGAAGGCGTCGAGGTACGGGGCGATGAGTTCCAGGCGCCTGGCCGGGTCGTCGTCGCCGTAAAAAAAGAAGCGGGCGTTGCCGGGATGGTAATAGCGGCGGTGGAACTCCCGAAAGGCCTCGTAGGTCAGTGTGGGAATGACCCTGGGATCGCCGCCGGAATCCACGCCGTAGGTGTTGTCCGGGAAAAGCAGACGCTGGGAATATTCGGCCAAAACGCTGTCCGGGGAGGAATAGGCCCCCTTCATCTCGTTGAAGACCACACCTCCCCGGCGCAGCACCCCGGACTCGTCCACCTCATAGTGCCAGCCTTCCTGCAAAAAGACATGCTCGGGAATCAGCGGGAAAAACACGGCGTCGAGGTAGACGTCCACCAGGTTGTAAAAATCCTGGAGATTGGCGCTGGCCACGGGATAGCAGGTCTTGTCCGGATAGGTGAAGGCGTTGAGGAAGGTCTGCAGCGATCCCTTCAAAAGCTCCACAAAGGGTTCCTTGACCGGATACTTGCGCGATCCGCACAAAACAGAATGTTCAAGGATATGGGGCAGCCCGGTGGAATCCGCCGGGGGCGTGCGCAGGGTGACGCCGAACACCTTGTTTTCGTCGTCGCGGGATATGGAGAGGATCTCGGCGCCGGTGGCGTCATGCCGGTAGAAGACGGCCGTGGCGTCGTATTCCGGGATGGTCCGGGTGAAGATGCGGGTGAAACCGGGCGCTTTGGACATTCTTCCTCCTCGTGGGGCATGGGGATAAGGGGGCTGGCCCCAGGACGGGCCTTTGCGGCCGTGCGCCGCCGGGTGGGACGTTATCCGAAAAACTCCCGGGCAACCATAGCCAAGAAGCCGCCACCCTCCGGCTGGCCCGCAGGGGCGAAATAAATATCCCGAAACATGAAAACCGGGAATTTCAAACTTGAATTTTTTTTAATGTTCAAGTAATGCTTAAGGCGTGCGGTGGGCCGGTCCACAGGACGCCATCGGGGCGGGCCAACGGATTTGGCGGAAAAATGTGCCAGGGCCAGCATTAAATGGCTTGCCTCGCCACATGAAAAGAGTTAATCAGGATTTGGCGTGTCACCTCCGCGCCGGGGCGTTTATTTATCGAGCGCCTGGATATTCAGGATTCGGCCCAATCAGTGCGCGGGCAGGTCCACGTCGTGAGGATGGTTAGGCTAAGGCGTGTATTTTAGATGTAAAGAAAGCGAGGAAGGAGGAGCATCATGAAGAAATTCAATGTTGTTGTTGTGATGCTGATCGCCCTGGTGTTGGGGATGGTCGGCCCGGCCGCGGCGAGAAAGCAGGTTCCGAAGGTTGACAATTTCATTTTCTTTGTCGACCATTCGAGCTCCATGGCGTTTTCCTACAAGGGACAGCGCTACGTGCAGTTTGGCGGCGTCTCCAAGATCATGATGGCCAAATCCCTGGCCCGTGAACTCAACAACATGATTCCCGAACTGGGCTACAAGGCCGGTCTGTACACCTTCGCCCCGTACAAGGAATACGCCCCGATGGCGCCGTACGCCAAGGCCACCCTGGCCCCGGCCATCGAGAAGATCAAGACCGATTACGAGATCTACGGCCGCCTGACCCCCATGGGCTGGGGCCTGGAAGACCTGGACAAGCTGCCCATCTCCACCCTGTCCGGCAAGACCGGCGTGTTCATCTTCTCTGACGGCGACTCCAACCGCGGCGTGGATCCCGTTGCCGTGGCCCAGTCCCTGAAGGGCAAGTACGGCGACAAGCTGTGCTTCTTCATCGTCGATCTGTCCGACAACAAGCATGGCCAGGAAGTTCTGAAGGCCATCGCCGCCCTGGGCGGCTGCAACTGCATCGAGCTCGGTGAAGAGCTGCTTCGCAACGAAGCCGCCCGCACCAAGTTCCTGGAGTGCTCCCTGTACGAATGGATCGAAGACGAGATCGTGATCTTCCGCAGCATCTACTTCGACTTCGACAAGTACAACATCAAGAAGGAATTCGTGCCGGTTCTGGAAGAGGGCGTGGGCATCGTCCAGGGCAAGCCGAAGACCCTGGTGATCCTCGAAGGCCACACCGACAGCGTCGGCTCCGAGCAGTACAACATGGGTCTGGGTCAGCGTCGCGCCGACTCCGTCAAGGCCTTCTTCGTGAAGAAGGGCATTGACGCCAGCCGCATCGAAGCCATCAGCTTCGGCGAGTCCGACCCCGTCGCCACCAACAAGACCGCCCAGGGCCGCGCCCTGAACCGCCGTTGCGTGATCAAGTTCAAGAACTAGCACGCCGGACTAAGCGTCCAAACAGCCAGGCGACTCCTATGGAGTCGCCTGGCTTTGTCTTTTCCACCCAAGGTTACCCCGCATGAAAAGCAAAACTGCCCTTGCCGCGAGCGTTTTCTTTCTCCTGGCGTCCGGCCCGTCCATGTCCGCCGTCAGGGTGTTGCCCGTGGGCGCTCCCTTCCCGGCCATCGTCATCGAACAGCCCAAACAGGAATACGTAGTGAAAAGCGGCGACACCGTCGCGGCCATCGCCAAAAAATTTTCCGTGGCCCCGGCCGATCTGATGAAGGAGAACAAGATCACCGACGCCAGAAAGCTCAAGGCCGGCCAAAAACTGGCCATCTCCGTCCCCGGAAAGACCCTGGGGAGCGGCGCCGGCGCGACGTCCGCCGCCACACCGGCCCCCAAGGCCGGCGAGGTCAAGCCCTACACCCCGGACGGGAAAACCGACGCCAAAGCTGACGCGAAGGCCAAGGCCGAGGCCAAAACCGACAAGAAGGCCGGAGCGGAGCCCGGGACGGTCCAGACCCCTGCGCCCCAGACCCCGCCGGTCGCCGCCAGCGCCGCCTCCCGCCATGCGGGCAAGACCGGCATCATCGAAAACGACACCGACGTACCCAAGGCCATCCGCGAAGAATTCCAGGCCTATGCCAAGAAATGGCTGGACATGTCAGACGAACTGGCTGTCGGCACCCCCACCACCAAAAAAATCCGCCAGGTCGGCGGCAAGTGGGAGTGCAGCTACCGGGTGATGCTCAAGGAAACCATGGGCTCGGAGGTCAAGCGGGTCTTCTACGACCACACGCCCTACGTGGGACACATCACCTACCAGATCATCTCCTACCGTTGCGAGGCCCCGACAAAGGAGGCCGCCCTCAAAGGCCCCTTCGAGGAGAAGCAGGAAAGTGTGCGGGAGATTTTCAGCTATTCCGGCAAGGACAAGGCCTGGCGCTAGAGCGGCCCTTTTGTGCAGCAAACGCCCATCTTGGCCCTCCCGGAGGGGGCGAAGATGGGCGTTTTGTCTTGGCCCCTTTGCGGCCCTCAGCGATCACCCGCCCCCCCCGGACCTGCCGCCCGTCGCCGCAACCACCGGTAGGAGCGCACCCCGTGGGCCATCTCCACCAGCCGCTTGCCCCCCAGGCGCAACAGACACCACAGGGGCAACGGCCCGAAACGCAGGCTGAAAAAAATGGCCTGCCGCAGACGCAGGGAACCTGACAGTTCCGGGTAGATGTCCTGGCGTAGCCCGGAAAGATAGCTTTCGCAGACGTCCCCGCCGGACAACCCGGACAGGACGGCCAATGCGGCCAGTTCCCCGCTGCGCAGGGCGTAATAAAGGCCTTCGCCAAAAAGAGTCTCCACCAGCCCGGCCGCATCCCCGGCCAGAAGCGCCTGCTGCTGCGCCGGACGGGTCAAAAAATTCCCGTAGGGTAGCAGATGGGCCTTACAGTCGCAAAGAAAACGGCGCGGCAGGCGCAGGAACTCCAGGAACGCCTCGAATTCCCGGCGCATGGAGACCCCGTCGCGGGACGCAAGTCCCCCAAGCCCCACCACGGCATGGTCGCCATGGGGAAAGACCCAGCCATAGCCCGTGCGCACGAAGCCGGAATAGACCGTGGGATAGTCCTGGCGAAGATCGGGATGGGCGGCCGGGAGTTCCGGATCGTCGCGGCGCACCCGGCATTCCAGGCCCATGCCCATGTTCGCCGCAAACGTCGTGCGCGGCAGGGGAAAAGCCCGGCGCACCACGCTGGCCGCCCCGTCCGCGCCGATGAGAAACCGGCCCTGGTAGCGATTCCCGCTTTCGGTGACCACCTCCCCCCGAGTGATATCCGCCGCAGCAACGGCCTCGCCGCTACGAAACGCCGCCCCGGCCTCCCTGGCCCGGTCCAGGAACCATGCGTCCACAACTCGCCGGGAGACGAAATAAAACGGATGGAACAAATCCGTGCAGACCAGGGTCATGCCCTTGTGGCGGATGCGGTAGCGATCCGCCCGGTGCTCGATGACGCCGCGCGCCAAAAGGGCCTGGGGGCCCATGCCGTAGAGCCGTTCCACGAGGTCCGTCGTCTTCCAGGTCAGAAGCCCGGCGCACAGTTTATCCCGGGGAAAGGCGGCCCTGTCCAGGACCATCACCCGGGCCCCGGCCCTGGCCAGCACGCAGGCGGCGGCGGACCCGGCGGGCCCGGCCCCGGCGATCACGGCATCGTAGCGCTTGTCGTCTGTCATGGCGGTGAAACATCCCGTGCTGAGGCGCCGGGTCTGCCCGGGTTGAGTTTGCCGGGACATGCGTCTACACCAATCCCGGTCGGCAGGGGACTCCCCCCCGCCCGCTCCGGCCGCACGACGGCGGGCGGGCCACACAAACGTCACATGGATGACTGCGTGCCGCAAAGACAGAGGAAAATCAACGCCGTGGTGTTCGATTTCGACGGCACCCTGGCCCACCTGGTGATCGACTTCGAGGCCATGAAACGCCGGGTGGCGGATATCGCCGCCGGATGGCTGCCGACGCGGCCGGACCCCGACGGATTGCCCGCCCTGGAATGGATCGACGCCCTACGTCGTGAGGTGGAGGCCATTTCCCCGGGAGACGGATCGGCGTTTTTTCTCGCCGCCCAGGCCGATGTCCAGGCCCTGGAGGTCGAGGCCGCCGCGCACGGGGGGCTTTTCCCCTTCACCCGGGACATGCTGGCGCAACTCTCCAGGCGCGGGGTAGGCACGGCCATCATCACCCGCAACTGCGCCGCCGCCGTGGCCATGGTCTTTCCCGACGCAGCCAGCTATTGCCGGGCGGTCCTGGCCCGGGAGGCCGTGCCCCGGGTCAAGCCCGATCCCGGGCACCTGCTGGCGGCCCTGGACATCCTGCGCGTGCCGCCCGGGGAGGCGCTCATGGTGGGGGACCATCCCCTGGATGTGGAGACCGGCCGCCTGGCCGGGACACGCACGGCCGGGGTGGCCAGCGGACGGGTGTCCCGGGAGGAGCTTGGCCGGGCCGGGGCCGACCATACCGCCGCCGACGCCCGGGAACTGATGGAGACCCTTTTCGGGGAGGGGACATGAGACCGGTTCTTTTCGGACTGGCGGCGGCCCTTGTGCTTCTGGCCTGCGTCCCGTCGCCGCCTCCTGCGCCGCGCTACGGGTCGGCCGACGAAAAAAGCATCGCCACCCTGCTTGAGACCTACGTCACGGTCTGGAACGCCGGGGATGAAAAAGCCATCCTGCGCCTCTACGCCTCCGACGCCCGCATGGTCGCCCGGCTGGTCCACGACCACAAGGTGCTTCGCAAAAAGGATCTGGCCGCCAACCTGCCCTACATCCTCAAGGAGCAGGCCCGAGCCGGGCTTGTGCTTGAGCTGCAAAAGCCCCTGCAGGTGGTGGTCAAGGGCGAGACGGCCACGGTGAAGGCGCTGTTGCGTCTGTCCTACACGGACCAGGGGCGGCCCGTGAGCATCCTTATGGATCAGGAACTGGCGCTACGGCGGGAGCAGTTCTTCTGGCGCATCGTGCGCGAACATCCGGATCCCGTCGGCGCGGTCATGCCGGAACAGACGCCGCCCGGTCCATGATCGCCAAGGCCGCGTTGCCGAACAAAAAGCGGTGGACAAGACGCACCCCGCATTCCCGGCACTCCGCGTCCAAAAATCCCGGCAGTCCGCCCCGGGCCATGAATTGCCGATAATTCCCGAGATGCCTGGCCCCGGCCGACCATTCGGCCGCGAGCACCCCCAGCCGGGCCGCCCGGGCCAAGGCCGTCCCGGGGGGAACGTAGTCCGCCACCGTCACTAGCCCGCCCGGCCGCACCACCCGCCGCATCTCGGAAAACAGGCGCACCGCCTCGTCCCAGGGCATCTCGTGCAGGGACAGGGCCACCACCGCAAAATCAAAGGACGCCTCGGGAAGTTCCAGGCTGGTCGCATCCATTCGCGCAAAGCGCGGCCCCGCGCCGCCAGGGACCATCCGCCCTCCCGGCGGTCGATCAGCCCGGGCCAGCATGGATGGCGACAGGTCCACGCCCAGCGTTTCAACTCCTCTGGCGGCCAGCATCCAGGCTTGGCGGCCCGTACCGCAGCACAGGTCCACGGCCCGCCGCGCCCCGGCGGCCTGCGCCAGACGGCACACGGCCCGGCGCATGGGGTCGAGGAAGGGCGCGGTGACCAGATCGTAGATCGGGGCCATGCGGGCATAGGGGTCGCTCGTGTGGTGTTCCATAAATACACATATGTTTCATTCGACTGAAAACCATGATTCCATAGGGTCTTATGGACGCCATGACTCCACTGTACTGCGTACTTATTTGCGAAAAGCGACATGAGCGTCAGTGATTTCTTCCGTATAATCCCGTGACATAGGCCAGATGCGCGGCCAGATCGTCGGTCAGGCGTCGCTCGTCCACCCGCCAGGACCAGTTGCCCTTGGCCACCGACGGCTTGTTCATGCGCGCCTCCTCGCCCAGGGACAGGATGTCCTGCATGGGCAGGATGGCCGTGTTGGCCACGCTCATCATGGCCTGCCGGATCAGGATCCAGGGGGCCTCCAGGGCGCCGAACTCCCGGCCCAGGTAGTCGAAAAGGATGCGGCGGCCCACCTCCCCGGCCTCGGATTCGAACCAGGCCCGGGTGGTGGTGTTGTCGTGGGTGCCGGTATAGACCACGCTTGACGCCTCATGGTTGTGCGGCGCGTCGCGGTTTTCCGCGATGTCCGGGCCAAAGGCGAACTGCAGGATCTTCATGCCCGGGAATTCGAAGCGGCCCTTGAGTTCGCGCACCTCGGCGGTGATGACCCCCAGATCCTCGGCGATGATCGGCAGGGCCGGGAACCGGTGCAAAAGCTCCCGAAACAGGGCCATGCCCGGGGCCTTGACCCACTGGCCGGCGACCGCCGTCGCTTCCTCGGCCGGAATCTCCCAATAGGCCTCGAACCCCCGGAAATGGTCCAGGCGGATGAAGTCGTAAAGCCGAAAGGCGTGGCCCAGACGCCTGGTCCACCAGGCGAACCGGGTGGCCTCGTGGGCGGGCCAGTCATAGACGGGATTTCCCCACCGCTGGCCGGTGGCGCTGAAATAGTCCGGCGGCACCCCGGCCACGAACAGGGGCTGGCCCTCGGCATCGAGCCGGAAAAGCCCCTGGTTGGACCACACGTCGGCACTGTCCTGGGTGACGTAGATGGGGGCGTCGCCGATGATCAGGATGTTGTTGTCCGCCGCATGGCGGCGCACGTCCCGCCACTGTCTGGCCAAAAGATACTGCACGAAGGCCACGAAGCGCATGTCCTCGGCCCGCTCCCGGCGTACGTCGGCCAGGGCCCCGGGCTCCCTGGTCCGCAGCTCCCGGGGCCAGCCCGTCCACTCCTGGCCGCCGCGGGTGCCCTTGATGGCCCGAAAAAGCGCGTATTCCTCCAGCCAGAAGGCGTTTTCGGCCACAAAATCCGCAAACCACGGGTCGTCACCGAGCCCCCCCCGACATCGTTCGAAGGCCAAGCGCAAAAGCCCCATCTTGAAGGCCTCGGCCCGGTCGTAGTCGGCCGTCATCGGATCGTCCTGGACGAACCCCTCGATCTCGCCAGGCTCCAGGTAGCCGTCCTCCACCATCTTCTCCGGGCTTACCAGCACGGGATTTAAGGCAAAGGCCGAATCGCCGCTGTAGGGCGAATTGCCGATAAACGTCGAGGTGGGGGTCAGCGGCAAAATCTGCCAGTAGGACTGGGCCGAGCGGGCGCAAAAATCGATGAACCGGCGGCTGGCCGGGCCGAAGTCCCCTACGCCGAACCGCGACGGCAGGGACGTGATATGGAGCAGGATGCCGCTTCCTCTGCGTTTCATGTGGCCTCCGGAATATGGTCTGCCGCCAGTCTACCCGGGGAATGGGCCGGGGGCAATGCCAGCGCCAGGCCGCCCGGGAACATCTGGTGAAGAACCCCGGCCAGGTGTAGTATCCCGCCAGCATGGGCCGATCCCGGCCGCGAGGACGGGAAATCGCCCGATATGCTTGACGGAATTTCGGCCAGACTTATTATGTAAACTTGCCGGGACGCACGGCCGGAAAAAAGGGGAGACGCAGCCGCCATGAGCGTGGAATACAAAGATTATTACAAGCTTCTGGGCGTGACCAAGGCCGCCAGCCAGGAGGAACTCTCCAAGGCTTTCAAAAAGCTTGCCCGCAAGCACCACCCCGACCTCAACCCCAACAACCCCGACGCGGAAAAAAATTTCAAGGAACTCAACGAGGCCTACGAGGTCTTGAAAGACCCCGAAAAACGCAAACTCTACGATTCCCTGGGCCACAACTGGAAGGACGGCCAGAACTTCCAGCCGCCGCCGGGATACGGGGACGCCCGCTTTCATTTCAGTGGCGCAGGCGGTCCCGGAGGCCAGCAGTTCGACGCCGGTTCGTTTAGCGACTTCTTCGAGACCCTTTTCGGCGGGGCCGCCGGGGGCGGGGCGCGGTTTCACGACGCCTCGGGCTTTTCCGGAGGCGGGGGCGGCTTCGGCGGCTTCTCGCGCGGGGCCGCGCGCGGCCCGGCCCGGGGCCAGGACGTCACCGCCACCCTGGACCTGACCCTGGAGGAGGCCTACCAGGGCGGCTCCAAGGCCATCAGCCTTCAGGAGCAGACCATCCGCCCCGACGGCTCCCCGGCCATGCAGACCAAGACCTTAAGCGTGAACATCCCGTGCGGGGTGCGCGAAGGGGCCAAGATCCGCCTGTCGGGCCAGGGAAACCCCGGCACGGGAGGCGGCCGGGCCGGGGATCTGTACCTCAAGGTGCGCATCCTGCCCCATGCCCTTTTCAAGCTCGAAGAGCACAACGTGGTCCTGGATCTGCCCCTGGCCCCGTGGGAGGCGGCGCTTGGGGCCACGGTGCGGGTGCCCACCCTGGACGGGCATGTGGATTTGAATATCCCCCCGGGCATGAGCAGCGGCAAAAAGCTGCGCATCCCCGGCAAGGGGCTGTGCGGCAAGACCCGGGCCGACCAACTGGTGCGGATCATGATCCAGGCGCCTCCCTCGATCACGGAGAAGGAGCGCGCCCTGTGGGAGAAACTGGCCAAGGCCTCGACCTTTTCGCCCAGAACCTTTTAGGCCCCCGGAGACGCCATGGACATCACCCACGTCATTCACGCCGAGGCGCCTGCGCGCTCGGGGCACATCACCTGGACCGAGGTCATCGATCTGACCGGCCTGCACCCCTCCACCCTGGGCGAACTCATCGACCTGGGCTGGATCACGCCGGTGGTCATCCGGGACGAGACGTTTCTCTTTCGGCCCGGCGACGTCTACCGCCTGCGCAAGCTGGACCGCATCGTACGCGATTTCGAGCTGCCGCTTCTCGGCGCGAGCATCATCGTCGATCTGCTTGAGCGCATCGAATACCTGGAAAACAAGGTGCGCGAGCTGGACCGTCTGTTGTGACCGGAAGGGAGAGCCGTCCCGGCCATGCCGGACTGAATCTTTCTGAAAGGAGCAATCGAACATGGATATGAACGCCTTCACCCAAAAATCCCAGCAGGCCCTTTCCGAGGCCCAGGCCGTGGCCGTGCGCCTGGGGCATCAGCAGGTGGACGCCGAGCATCTGCTCCTGGCCCTTTTGCAGCAGGAGCAGGGCCTTGTGCCGCGGCTTCTGGAAAAGGCCGGATACGACGCCGGTTCCTACACCGCAAAGCTTGAAGAGGAGCTGTCCCGCCAACCCCGGGTCAGCGGCCCGGGTTCGCAGCCCGGCTCCATCTACGTCACCCCGCGCCTAAACGAAGTCCTGGTCCGGGCCCAGGATCTGGCCAAGAGCCTCAAAGACGAATACGTCAGCGTGGAGCACGTCTTCCTGGCCCTTCTCGACGAACCGCCGAGCACTCCCATCGGCCGCCTGAACGCGAAATTCGGCGTGGACAAAAACAAGATCCTCACCGCCCTGACGGCGGTGCGCGGCGGCCAGCGGGTGACCTCGGCCGATCCCGAGGGCACCTACGAGGCCTTGCAGAAATACGGCCGCGACCTGGTGGAGGAGGCCAAAAAGGGCAAGCTCGATCCGGTCATCGGCCGCGACGAGGAGATACGCCGGGTCATCCGCATCCTGTCCCGACGCACCAAGAACAACCCCGTGCTCATCGGCGAGGCCGGCGTGGGCAAGACCGCCATCGTGGAGGGTCTGGCCGGGCGCATCGTCAAAAAGGACGTGCCCGAGGGCCTGAAGGAAAAGACCATCTACTCCCTGGACATGGGCGCGCTGATCGCCGGGGCCAAGTACCGGGGCGAATTCGAAGAACGCCTGAAGGCGGTTCTGAAAGAAGTGCAGCAGTCGGAAGGGCGCATCCTGCTTTTCATCGACGAGCTGCACACCATCGTTGGCGCAGGCAAGACCGAAGGCTCCATGGACGCCGGGAACCTCTTAAAACCCATGCTGGCCCGGGGCGAATTGCACTGCATCGGGGCCACCACGCTTGACGAATACCGCAAGCACCTCGAAAAAGACCCGGCCCTGGAGCGGCGCTTCCAGCCCGTTTTGGTGGAGGAGCCGAGCGTGGAGGACACCATCTCCATCCTGCGCGGCCTCAAGGAACGCTTCGAGGTGCATCACGGCGTGCGCATCAGCGATTCGTCCCTTGTCGAGGCCGCCGTGCTCTCCAGCCGCTACCTGCCCGACCGGCAGCTTCCGGACAAGGCCATCGACTTAATCGACGAGGCCGCGGCCATGATCCGCACCGAGATCGACTCCCTGCCCGCCGAACTGGATCAGGCCAAGCGGGAGATCATGCGCCTGGAGATCGAGCGCGAGGCGCTGCGCAAGGAAACGGACAAGGCCTCCAAGGAGCGTCTGGCCAAGCTGGAAAAGGAGCTGGCCGACCTCAAGGAGGGACAGGCCGCGTCGCTGGCCCAGTGGGACAAGGAAAAATCCGCCGTGGAGGACATCCGGCGCATCAAGAGCGAGATCGAGCGCACCCGGCTTCTGGTCGAAGAGGCCGAACGCAACTATGACTTAAACCGCGCCGCCGAGCTGAAATATTCCACCCTGGCCACCCTGGAGCGCGATCTGGCCGAACGCGAGGAGCGCATGGGGGCCAAGTCCGGCGCGGCGCGCATGATCCGCGAGGAGGTCGGCCCGGACGACGTGGCCTCGGTCATCGCCCGCTGGACAGGCATCCCGGTCACGCGCCTGCTTGAGACCGAACGCGAAAAGCTCCTGCAACTGGCCGAGAAGCTGCACGAACGGGTCATCGGCCAGGATCAGGCGGTGACGGCCGTGTCCGACGCGGTGCTGCGCGCCCGGGCCGGGCTCAAAGACCCGGGGCGGCCCATCGGCTCGTTCATTTTCCTTGGCCCCACGGGCGTGGGCAAGACCGAGCTGTGCAAGACCCTGGCCGCCGCGCTCTTCGACACCGAGGAGAACATGGTGCGCCTGGACATGTCCGAATACATGGAGCGGCACACCGTAGCCCGGCTTATCGGCGCGCCCCCGGGATATATCGGCTACGACGAGGGCGGCCAGCTCACCGAGGCCGTGCGCCGCAAGCCCTATAGTGTGGTGCTTTTCGACGAGATCGAAAAGGCCCACGGCGACGTGTTCAACGTGCTGTTGCAGATCCTCGACGACGGCCGCCTGACGGATTCGCATGGCCGCACCGTGGATTTCAAAAACACCATCATCATCATGACCTCGAACCTGGGCTCGAACATCCTGCTCGACGGCATCCGCCCGGACGGCGACTTCGAACCCGGCGTGCCCGAGCGGGTCATGGAGATACTTCGCGGGCATTTCCGGCCGGAGTTCCTGAACCGGGTGGACGAGATCGTGCTCTTTAAGCCGCTTCTGCGGGACCAGATCGCCAAGATCATCGAGCTGCTCATGTCCGGGCTGCGGGCCCGGCTGGCCGAACGCAAGATCAGCCTGACGCTGACCGACGCGGCCAAGGCCCATATCGTGGAGGCGGCCTACGATCCGGTCTACGGGGCCAGGCCCCTTCGACGCTACCTCCAGGCCCATGTGGAGACGCCGCTGGCCCGGGCGCTCATCGCCGGGGATGTGGCGGATGGGCAGGATGTGACTGTGGATGAACGGGATGGAGGGCTGGCGTTCGTGTAGAGAATGAACCGGGGCTGCCGCCCCGGACCCCGCCCGGGGGAAATCATTTCCCCCGGAACCCCCTGATATCGGCCGCATTTCTCTGGCGCAAAGTGTCGGGGAGTGCGGCCGAAGATTTGGGGGGATGAGGAGGGGGCAAGAGGTCAGGAGCCCCAGAGAGGCCGCAGGCCGTAGCCTCTTCGTCCGTGCACTCCCACGCCCCCCGCCGAGACAGTTGAGGGGCATTTTCCGAAAGAAAAATCTTGACGGATTGACAGCAGTGAGTATTTTTTCATTGCGCGGGTAAACAATCCCTGGGTTAACCGTGACACCCTCGTAGGTTTCATAAACGTGCTTTGAGCACAGTCGGCCCCAGGTTCCGCACTTTTCTAAGCCAGGAAGATGTTCTCTTCCTGGCTTCTTTTTTTAACTTGCCGAAAGATCTAACATGTTAATTTATTTTGATGAAAGTGGCGACTTGGGGTGGACGTTCGACAAACCTTACCGGAAAGGGGGTTCAAGTCGCTTTCTAACCATAGCTCATGTATTCGTCAGTGAAAGTAATGAAAAATATATAAATAGATTCGTGAGAGAGCTTTATTCATCGAAAAGTCGCCCCTTTAAATCAGAGCTTAAAGCTGCAAACCTTGAAGGTTATGACCGGACAAATATCGCAAAACAGGCAGCAAAATTTATCTCTTCAGGAAAAATTCAAATTCATGCGGTTACTGTGACCAAGGAGAATGTAAATTTACATATCAGAGAAGATGAAAATATGATTTATAATTACATGGTAAAGCAATGCATACTTACCGAGATTGCAAAATACCCTTCCGTTGTAATTCTTCCAGACAAAAGAAACACAAAAATGAGGCTTGCCGATTCCTTGGACTTATATCTAAAACTTCAGCTTTTTGAAGAGCTTGAATCAGAAACTCGCGTAGAATTCAAACCTCAGGAGAGCCACAATAATTATCGTGTCCAG